>NZ_JAGQCR010000045.1:0-16579 GCF_024346295.1 Cyanobium sp. BA20m-14 | reverse complement strand
CGGGGTTGAGAAAATCCTCGGGCCGCAGATCACAGCCCAGGTCCACCACGATCAGGCCGCCGCGGCGGGCCTGGGAAAGGCGCCCGGCAGCCTCGCTGAGTATGGCCACCGAACCTGAGCCCAGCTGGTCGCTGCTGCGGTTGTCAAACAGCACCCCGAGCCTGCCGGTGCCGAGCAACTCCATCAAGCGCCGCAGCTCCCCCTGCCAGAGAATCGCTAGAGCCAGGCTGCAGGCCAGCACCAGCGCATCCACCAATTTACTGGTGAGGGGCAGATTGGCGTATCTCTGCACGACCCAGGCCAGGGCCACTAGCAGCAGATAGCCGCGCAGCAGCCAGAGGGTGCGGGCTTCGGTGATCCGGCCCAGCACCAAGACCCCCAGGCTGGTCGCAAACAGCAGATCCAGGAGCAGGCGCGGATCGATGAGGCGAAGCAACCCCCCAAGTTGCGGCCCGACCACAGCCCCTCCTGACACTCAGCTCAGCCTAGGTAGCGGAGTCGGGATGGCAGAACGTCGTAGCGCAGTAGGTCTTCCGGCTGCTCGCGACGCTGCACCAGTTCGGCAGATCCCTCCGCAACCAGCACGGTCGCTGGCCGGGGGATGCGGTTGTAATTGGAGCCCATCGAGGCGTTGTAGGCACCGGTGGCGAATACCACCAGCACATCCCCAGCGGTGGCAGGGGGCAGGGCTAGATCCTTGAGCAACACGTCGCCGGATTCGCAGTGCTTGCCGGCCACGGTGACGGTTTCGTTGGGCTCGGCCATGGGGCGATCGGCCAACAGGGCTGTGTACTGAGACTGATAGGTGATCGGCCTGGGGTTGTCACTCATGCCGCCATCTACGGAGAGATAGGTACGCAGGCCCGGGATGGGTTTGCGGCTGCCCACCTCGTAGAGGGTGACCCCCGCCGTCGCCACCAGGGAGCGGCCGGGTTCGCAGAGCAGCCGCGGCAGAACGAGCCCCCTCTCCCGGCAGGCCTCCACCACCGCTTCGGCCACCGTGCGCACCCAGGCATCGATTGAAGGCGGATCGTCGCTGGCCACGTAGCGGATCCCGAGGCCCCCGCCCACGTTGAGATCCTCCACGGGATGGCCAAGGGATCGGGCCAGGGCCAGGGCGTCGGCCAGCACCGCGGCCAGATCGCGGTGGGGCTGCAGTTCGAAGATCTGGGAGCCGATGTGGGCGTGCAGCCCGGTGAGACGGGCCCAGGGGCAGGTCGTCAGGTGCCGCAGCACCGCCTCGAGCTGGTCGGGATCGAAGCCAAACTTGCTGTCGAGGTGTCCCGTGCGGATGTACTCATGGGTATGACACTCGATGCCGGGCGTAAAGCGCAGCATCAGTCGCGCCGGCCCTAGGAAGTCCGGTGCCAGCTCAGCCAGCAGCTCCAGGTCCCGCCAGTTGTCCGCCACCACGGTGACCCCGTGGGCCACGGCCAGGGCCAGCTCCTCGCGACTCTTGTTGTTGCCGTGCAGCACGATCCGCTCGCCGGCCATGCCGCCCTGGAAAGCGGTCAGCAGTTCTCCGGCCGAGACCGCATCGAGGCCCAATCCCTCGGCGGCCACTAGGGCCGTGATCGCCAGGGAGCTGTTGGCCTTGGAGGCATATAGGGCCAGAGCTTCGCCCGGATAGTGCCGGGCCAGGGCTTCGCGATAGGCGCGGCAGGTGGCCCGCAGGGTGGTCTCGTCGAGCACGTAGAGGGGAGTGCCGTAACGGCGGGCCAGGTCGCTGAGGGTGCAGTCCCCCAGGCTCAGGCGCCCCTCCCCGTCCAGCCGGGTGGTCAGGGGGGTGAGGTTGCGGTTGGGGCTGGATAGGTCTTGGTCAACCTCAAACGGCCGTGAAGGCGCGAGGGGCTCACGGGAGGTCACCATGGCTGGGGCCGCGCGGGTCTAGGGACCATGAATGTACGGAAGCCCTTGGCGCCGCTGCGCCAGTCCCTGCTGATACCCGACGATTGGCGGGCCTGCCTCGACCTCGACAGGGCCAGCCTGGGGGGCCTCTGGAGCGCCAGCCAATGGCAGATTGAGTTGGCCGATCAGGGCCGGTCTGGGGTGGGGCTCTGGCGGGGGGAGCACCTGCTGGCCATGGCCTGCGGCTGGCTGGTGCTCGATGAACTGCACATCACCCTGCTGGCGGTTGCTCCAGAGCAGAGACGCCTGGGCCTGGGCGGCAGGGTGCTGGAGGCCCTGCTGGAGATCGCCCGTGCCAGCGGCGCCCTGCACGCAACCCTGGAGGTTGCCCCTGGCAACGGCGCCGCGGTGGCCCTCTATCGCCGTTGCGGCTTCCGGGATGGGGGGCTGCGTCGCGGTTACTACCGCAATGGGGACGATGCCCTGATCCAATGGCTGCGGCTAACAGCAAGCAAAGATGAAGAGCCAGGGTGTGGATAACCGGCTTTTCTTATTGCTGAAAACCGCTACTTCAGGGGCCCAAGTTGTTTGCAAAAGCCCGCTGACTGCCTGTAGCAGCAACGGATCTGGCTTTCAGCGAACCTAAACCACAAAGCACCCGATAACCCTGGTAGCTTGGATCAACTTGTACCAGGCCCCGGCCCATGTTCGAGCGGTTTACCGAGAAAGCCATCAAGGTGATCATGCTGGCCCAGGAAGAGGCCCGCCGCCTTGGCCACAACTTTGTGGGCACTGAACAGATTCTGCTGGGTCTGATCGGCGAGGGTACCGGCGTGGCGGCCAAGGTGCTCAAGTCGATGGGCGTCAACCTCAAGGATGCCCGCGTCGAAGTTGAGAAGATCATCGGCCGGGGCTCCGGCTTCGTGGCCGTCGAGATTCCCTTCACCCCCCGGGCCAAGCGGGTGCTCGAGCTCTCCCTCGAGGAGGCCCGCCAGTTGGGCCACAATTACATCGGCACCGAGCACCTGCTGCTGGGTCTGATCCGCGAGGGCGAAGGGGTCGCTGCCCGGGTGCTCGAGAACCTCGGCGTCGACCTGGCCAAGGTGCGCACCCAGGTGATCCGCATGCTCGGCGAAACCGCTGAGGTGAGCGCAGGCGGCGGGGGTGGCAAGGGTTCCACCAAAACCCCCACCCTCGACGAATTCGGCACCAACCTCACCCAGCAGGCCGCCGACGGCAAGCTCGACCCGGTGGTGGGCCGCCAAAATGAAATTGAGCGGGTGATCCAGATCCTGGGTCGCCGCACCAAGAACAACCCCGTGCTGATTGGCGAGCCCGGCGTCGGCAAGACTGCCATCGCCGAGGGTTTGGCCCAGCGCATCAACTCCGGCGATATCCCGGACATCCTCGAAGAGAAGCGCGTTCTCACCCTGGACATCGGACTCCTGGTGGCCGGCACCAAGTACCGGGGTGAATTCGAGGAGCGGCTCAAAAAAATCATGGAGGAGATCCGCAGCGCCGGCAACGTGATCCTGGTGATCGACGAGGTGCACACCCTGATCGGGGCGGGGGCCGCCGAGGGTGCCATCGATGCCGCCAACATCCTCAAACCAGCCTTGGCGCGAGGTGAGCTGCAGTGCATCGGCGCCACCACCTTGGATGAATACCGCAAACACATCGAGCGCGATGCCGCCCTCGAGCGCCGCTTCCAGCCGGTGATGGTGGGCGAACCCTCCGTCGATGAAACGATCGAAATCCTGCGCGGCCTCAAGGAGCGCTATGAAACCCACCACCGGCTCAAGATCGCCGATGAGGCCCTGATTGCTGCGGCCACCCTGGGGGATCGCTATATCTCCGACCGCTTCCTGCCGGATAAGGCGATTGACCTGGTCGATGAGGCCGGTAGCCGGGTCAGGTTGATGAATTCGAAGCTGCCCCCGGCCGCGAAGGAGGTGGATAAGCAGTTGCGCTCTGTCCAGAAGGACAAGGAAGATGCCGTGCGCGAGCAGGACTTCACCAAGGCCGGTGAACTGCGTGACAAGGAGGTAGAGCTGCGCGATCAGATCCGCTCGATCTTGCAGGCCCGCAAGGATGAAGAGCCCGCTGGCAGCAGCGAAGCTGTTGACGTCGCCCTGACCGATGCCCCCATCGATCTCGTGCGCACGCCGATGGTCACCGAAGAGGACATCGCCCACATCGTGGCTTCCTGGACCGGTGTGCCGGTGCAGAAGCTCACTGAGAGCGAATCGGCCAAGTTGCTGAACATGGAGGACACCCTCCACCAGCGTCTGATCGGCCAGGACGAGGCGGTCAAGGCCGTCTCCCGGGCGATCCGCCGGGCCAGGGTAGGCCTCAAGAACCCCAACCGCCCCATCGCCAGTTTCATCTTCTCCGGCCCCACCGGCGTGGGTAAAACCGAGCTGACCAAATCCCTGGCGGCTTACTTCTTCGGCAGCGAGGATTCAATGATCCGCCTCGACATGTCCGAATTCATGGAGCGCCACACGGTCAGCAAGCTGATCGGCTCTCCTCCCGGATATGTGGGCTTCAATGAAGGTGGTCAGCTCACCGAAGCGGTGCGGCGTCGCCCCTACACCGTGGTGCTCTTCGATGAGATCGAGAAGGCCCATCCCGATGTGTTCAACCTGCTGCTGCAGCTGCTCGAAGACGGTCGCCTGACCGATTCCAAGGGCCGCACGGTCGACTTCAAGAACACCCTAATCATCATGACCTCGAACATTGGTTCGAAGGTGATCGAAAAGGGCGGCGGTGGCCTTGGCTTTGAATTCGGCGGGGGGGATGCGGATGAAACCAACTACAACCGGATCCGTTCCCTTGTAAATGAGGAGCTCAAGCAGTACTTCCGCCCCGAATTCCTCAACCGTCTCGACGAGATCATCGTCTTCCGTCAACTCACCCGTGACGAGGTCAAGATCATCGCCGAGATCATGCTCAAGGAGGTCTTCGGCCGCATGTTGGAGAAAGGTATTGCCCTATCTGTCACCGAGGCCTTCAAGGAGCGCCTGGTGGAAGAGGGCTACAACCCCTCCTACGGAGCCCGCCCGCTGCGCCGCGCCGTGATGCGCCTGCTCGAAGACTCCCTGGCCGAGGAATTCCTCAGCGGCCGGATCGGCGATGGCGATTCAGCCCTGGTGGACGTCAACGACGACAAGCAGGTGGTGATTCGCAAGCAGGTAGCGCTGCCGGCCGAGCTCGAGCTTGCTGGTGCTGGCGTCTGAAAGTGATCGGGCTGGGATGATCAACCCCGTTAATCACCACTCGATTGCGCCGGCCCAGGTGCTGCGGGGCCCGGGCGCTTGGGACCAGGCGCTAGGGCCCATCGCGTCCCTGGCCCAGCGTCCCCTGCTGCTTGGCCGCAGTGCCGCCACCGCTGGTCTGCGCCAGAGCCGCAGGGCCGATCTGGAGGCCGCCGGTTTGGACGTTTCCACAGCCGAGCTCCGCTACGACTGCTGCGAAGCCGATCTCACTCGTCTCGCCGCTGAACTGGAGCTGCACCGCTCTGATGCGGTGATCGCCATGGGCGGCGGCAAGGTGCTGGACGCCGGCAAACTGCTCGCCCACCGCCACGGTCTGAGCTGCATCACGGTGCCCACCAGTGCGGCCACCTGTGCCGGCTGGACGGCCCTGGCCAACGTCTACACCCCCGAGGGCGCCTTTCTGGGCGATGTCGCCTTGGCCCGCTGCCCCGACCTGCTGATCTTTGACCACAGCCTGGTGCGCTTAGCCCCACCCCGCACCCTGGCCAGCGGCATCGCCGACGCCATGGCCAAGTGGTATGAGGCCTCGGTGAGCAGTGGTTCCAGCGGCGATGGACTGGTGCAGCAGACGGTGCAGATGGCCCGGGTGCTGCGCGATCAGCTGATGTTGGAAGCTGAAGCAGCCCTGCACGATCCCCATGGCGCCGCCTGGGAGCGGGTGGTCGAGGCCTGTGGTTTGACTGCCGGGCTGATCGGTGGCATTGGCGGGGCCCGCTGCCGCACCGTGGCTGCCCATGCTGTGCACAACGGCCTTACCCAGCTTCCGGCCAGCCATGGCCATCTGCATGGCGAGAAGGTGGGTTTCGGGGTCTTGGTGCAACTGCGTCTCGAAGAGGTGCTGGGCGGAAACCAGCTCGCAGCCCAGGCCCGCCGTCAGCTGCTGCCCCTGTTCCGCCGGCTAGGGCTGCCCGTCAACCTGGAGCAGCTGGGCCTGGCGGGGGAGAGCCTGCAGGAGCTCGAGCAGGCCTGCGCTTTTGCCTGTCGTGCCGATTCCGACCTGCACCACCTGCCCTTTGCCGTGGGCTCCTCGGATCTGCTGGCCGCCCTGGTGAGCACCTGCAGCAGTGAGCGCCAGCCAGCTTGAAAACCCTGGCTGCCCCCGAGCAGGAGCTGGTGCGCGAAGCGGCGCGAAGCCTGCTAGATCCCCAGGGCCGGGCCCTGGCGGCCCAGGTGGAGTGGTGGCAGCTGCCAGGCCTGGGCCCCATCGATTGGGGCTCCTGGCCCGTGGCCGTGCTGGGCGAAGGGCCACCGGTGCTGTTGCTGCACGGCTTCGACAGTTCCTTTCTGGAATTCCGGCGGCTGGCCCCGCTGCTGGCTGCCAGCGGAGCCCAGCTGTTCATCCCCGACCTGTTTGGCTTCGGTTTCTGTCCCCGACCCGCCGCTGCTGACTACGGCCCCAGCGGGGTGCTGCGCCACCTGGAGCTACTGGTGCGGGCAATTGGCCAGCGCAACCCAGCTCCCTTGGGCTTGATCGGGGCATCCATGGGCGGTGCGGTGGCGGTGGAGTTGGCCCGGCGCCTGCCCCAGCAGGTGGAGCGGCTGTTGTTGCTTGCGCCCGCCGGCCTCACGGGGCGGCCCATGCCGCTGCCGCCCTTGCTCGATGGTCTGGGGGTGCGCTTTCTGGCCCTGCCCGGCGTGCGCCGGGGCCTTTGTCGCGCTGCCTTTGCCGACCCCGACAGCGCCGTGGGCCCGGCGGAATTGGAAATCGCCTCCCTGCACCTGCAGAGCCCCGGCTGGGCCGAGGCCCTGCGACGCTTCGCCCGCTCGGGCGGCTTTGCCGGCTGCGGAGCACCCCTGCCCCCGCAGCCGATCAGCGTGCTCTGGGGGGCGGACGATCGCATCCTGCGGCCACCGCTGAAACGGGCCGCCCTGGCTCTGTTAGGAGAGCGGGTGAGTGAACTGGAGAATTGCGGCCACCTGCCCCACCTTGACCAAGCCACCAGCGTGGTGACCAGCTGGCTAACCCCACCCCCCCGGCTATGAGCAGTCCAGGCGACAGTCCCAGCGATATTCCAGGCGAAACCCCGAATGCCAAGGCCTCCCGACCGGTGATGCAGCTGCTGGCCCGGGGCTTGCAGCTTTGGGTTCGCCAGCAGTGTCAGTCGATAGACAGTCTCGAGATCCGCTTGGAGGGCTCGCCCCTGCAGCTGCTGCGGGGCCGGCTGGCTGGGGTGCGGCTGCTGGCCAGGCGTGTGGTGTATCAGCAATTCCACCTAGAGCTGGTGGAGTTGGCCAGTGGTCCGATACAGGTGCATGTCGGCAACCTGCTCAGGGGCCAGCCCCTTCAGCTGGAGCAGGCTTTTCAGATCCAGGGCCAGGTGAGTTTCACCCCTGCTGGCCTGACCCGCTCCCTGGCCGCCCCCCGCTGGCGCTCCCTGGCCGACAGCCTGGGCGAAACCCTGCTGGGAATCGTGCCCCTGGGCGGGGTGCGCATCCACCACGACAAGCTGGTGCTGACTGCCCTGGCCCAGGGCCGCCCCGATCCGATCGAACAGGAAACCACCGTTGCCTCCGTTGGCGGCAGTGTGGAGATTCGCTGTGTGGCGGGCAGCCCCAGCTACCTGCTGCCGATGGATCCCGGCATCACCATCGGCGCTGCCCGCCTGGAGGCGGGCATGCTGCAACTGCTGGGGGCGGCCCGGGTCAGCGCTTAGCGCTGCACCAGGGGCAGTACCAAGGTGACCAGGGAGTAAACCACCGCCGGCACGAACAGGTAGCTGTCGATCCGATCGAGGACGCCGCCGTGGCCGGGGATTGCATCGCCGGAGTCCTTCAGGCCCGCATCCCGTTTCATCATCGATTCGGTGAGATCCCCCACCAGGGCGAATAGGGCCACCACCGCACCCAGCACCGCGCCGATCAGCCAGCCCCAGCTCCAGCCGATCCAGCTGCCGCCCAGGGCGCCGACCGCCATGGCGCAGCCAACCCCGCCCAGGGCCCCCTCGATGGTTTTGCCCGGTGATATGGGCGAGAGGGGACGGCGGCCCAGGCGGCGCCCGATCACGTAGGAGCCGATGTCGGTGGCGACGATTAGGAAGCAGGCCAGCAGGGTGAGGGCCAGGCCGGTCCCCTCCAGCTCCCGCAGGCGGATCCAGTAGCTGGGCAGGAAGCCCAGATAGAAGAGCCCGAAGATTGAGGCGGCGATGTCGGCGATTGTGCCGGTTACCGGCTGCAACAACAGCCAGCCGCAGATCACGGCGCCGGAGGCCGGCAGCACCGCCGCCGCCACATCGCCGGCAAACCAATCACCACCCAAAAGGGCGCTGCCGCTGGCCAGCTGGGTGGTGATCAGCAGCAGCTGGACGGCAACCAGGGTGGTTTTGATGGCCGGCCGGATTCCCTTGAACTGGGCCATCCGGAAGAACTCCAGCAGCCCCAGGTGCACGATCAGGCCCAGGGCCACCGTGAACCACCATCCCCCCAGCATCACCACCACGAAACCGAAGCCTCCGGCGGCCCAGCCGCTGAGCAGTCGGGGCAGGGAGGTGGCCGTGCGAGGGGTGGGAATCAAGCGGGATTCAGCAACGGCAATCAGCAGGTCGCGCCAGGGGATGGGCGCTCAGCTGCGATCAGAAAGAGGGGCTCTGCCGCAGCCAGCTTGGCCTGGCTGCCGCGCCGTTGCATGCGGTGCACGGTGGCCTGCACCACCTGCACGTCCGTGGCTGCCAGCTGGCTGAGGGTATCGGTGGCATCCACCAGCCCCTCGAGGCTGGCGGTGCTGATCACCAGACGCCCCTGGGGAACCAGGGCCTTCCAGACCGCCAGCAGTACCCCGCCGAGGGGGCGCCCCACCTCCAGCAGCACCCGGTCTGGGTGGGCCGGGAGCTGGGCCAGGTCGTCGGGGGCGGCACCGGCGTGGATGTGCAGGTTGGTGATCCCAAAGCGGCGCCGGTTCTGCTCCAGCAGCTCGATCGCTTCAGGGTCGCGCTCGAGGGTGTGCACGACTCCCTTGGGCATCAGGCGGGCAATCTCCAGGGCCAGGGCACCGGTACCCCCTCCCACATCCCAAACCAGGGAGTCGGGCCTTGGGCGCAGATGGGCCAGCAGCATCACCCGCAGCTCCATCGGGGTGGGGCTGAAGCCGGGGGCGTCCACAAAGGAACTATCCGGCAGGCCGGGAGTGACGAAATCCCACTGGTAGGAATCGGCAGGTGCGCGCAGGTCCATCACCGGGCCCCTATGCGGCCACAACCTTCACCGTATCAGCGATCTGGCCGGGCCAAAGGCTGGCCTGCCTCTGGAGCCAGGCGGCGCGAGCGGGATCGATCCGCTCGCCCGGCACCAGCAGCGGAATGCCAGGGGGATAGGGGCAGAGGGGCTCGGCGGCGATGCGACCGACCGCCGCCGCCAGGGTCACGACCTCGCAGGAGGCCCGCCAGGCCAGGCCCAGCGGCAGCTCTGGCTCCCCAACCAGGGGCAGGGGTGGCGCGCTGAAGGGCGGCAGGGGATCGCCACCCAGGGCATGCCGCAGCCGCTCCAGCTGGCGGGGTAGGCGCCACACCAGCCCCGCTGGCGGCGCCAGCCCCAGGCAGAAGGTCAGCGCCCCCGGCTCGGGTAACTCGGCGATCACCTGCCTTTCCAGCAGCCAGGCATCGGCGGCGAGACCGTTGATGCCCAGGGCCGCGGTGTTGAGCACCAGCCGCAGGGGATCGTCATTGGCGACCAGGGTCAGCCCGGCCGCCCGGCAGTGGCGCTGCAGCCGCTCCCCCACCCGGCAGGCCCGCCGCCAGCGGCCAAGCCCCGCCGGGCTGGTGAGCTCGGTGAGGGCCGCCTCGGCGGAGGCCAGCAGTAGGGCGCTGGGGCTGGAGGTCTGCAGCCATAGCAGGGCCCTGGCCAGGGCCTGGCGGTCCACCCGCTGCCCCTGCAGCAACAGGGCCGCACTCTGGGCCAGACCGCCCGCGGCCTTCTGGCTGGAGAGCACCACCAGATCGGCGCCGGCAGAGAGGGCCTCAGCGCGGCCATGGGCCTGGTCAACCAGCACCGGTAGACCGCGCTGCTGGGCCAGGGCCACCAGGGCGGGCAGATCGGCCCGTTGGCCCTGATAGCTGGGCGAAACCAGCACCAGGGCAGCCACCGGGCCAGCGACTGCGGCGGCGTCCAGCACCTGGGCCAGGTGGGTAGGGCTGGGGGGCAGCCAGAGGCCGGTTGCCGGATCGAAGGGCAGGTTGAATAGCAGGGGCCGCAGCTGACCCAGCACGCAGGCATGAAGCAGGGAGCGGTGCAGGTTGCGGGGCAGCAGCACCCGGCTGCCTGGGGGGGCCAGGGCCAGCAATCCAGCCTGTAGCAGGCCGGTGGCCCCATTGACCCCAAACCACACCCCATCGGCCCCGAGCTGGCGGGCGCAGCGCTGCTGGGCCGCGGCCACGGCGCCGCCATCGACTAGTGGACCGCCGAACTGGGGTAATTCCGGCAGGTCCCAGCTGCCTGGCCGCTGGCGCAGCAGGGCCGCCAGGGCCGGTGAGAGACCCCTGCCGCGGCCGTGGGCCGGTAGGTGCAGCGGCAGACCCATGGGTGGGCGGATCGCGTTTCTAGAGTCTGACGAGCGAACGGCTGCCGTGCCTGTGAAGAGCGCCGAAACCAGCCCCGGGAAAATCCCCGGAAAGAGCCCTGGGAAAAGCTCTGGAAAGACCCCAGACCCTGCCTACGATCCGGCTAGGGACCTGCGCTGGCTACTGCTGCGTCCGTGGCTGCTGGTGAGCCGGCTGCTGGTTGTGGCCTGGCAACTGTCCAGCCTTGGGCTTGTGCTGGTGGTGCAGGGCAACAGCAGTGATGCCGAGGTGCAGAAGCAGTTGGGCCGCAGGATTCTCCATACCCTCACTGCCCTGGGCCCCTGCTTCATCAAGGTGGGCCAGGCCCTCTCCACCCGGCCAGACCTGGTGCGCAGGGATTGGCTGGACCAGCTCACCCAGCTCCAGGACAACCTGCCGCCCTTCCCCCACGCCATTGCCCTGGCGACGATCGAGCGGGAACTGGGGGCTCCGGCCGACCAGTTGTTCGAGCAGTTCCCCGATTTCCCCGTGGCCGCCGCCAGCCTGGGGCAGGTCTACAAGGCCCAGCTCAGCGATGGGCACTGGGTTGCGGTGAAGGTGCAGCGCCCCAACCTGCCCTGGATCCTGCGGCGGGATCTGGTGATCATCCGGCTGCTGGCGGTGCTGACGGCCCCGTTGCTGCCCCTGAACCTCGGTTTCGGACTCGGGGACATCATCGATGAATTCGGCTCCACCCTGTTCGAGGAGATCGACTACAGGCTTGAGGCCAACAACGCCGAAAGGTTCGCCGACCTCTTTGCCAACCAGAGCGAGGTGACCGTGCCCCGCGTGGAGCGGCTCCTCTCCTCCGAACATGTGCTCACCACCCAGTGGATCAATGGCACCAAGCTGCAGGAACGCCAGGCCCTTGAGGCCCGCAATCTCGACCCGGCGGCCCTGATCCGCACCGGCGTGATCGCCGGCCTGCAGCAACTGCTCGAATTTGGCTATTTCCATGCCGATCCCCACCCGGGCAACCTCTTTGCTCTGACGGGAAAAACCGGAGCCCTCGGCCATGTGGCCTACGTGGATTTCGGGATGATGGATTCGATCAGTGACAGCGACCGCCTCACCCTCACCAGTGCGGTGGTTCACCTGATCAACCGCGACTTCCGTGCCCTGGCCCACGATTTCATCTGCCTGGGTTTCCTCAATCCCAAGGCTGACCTGGAGCCGATCATCCCTGCCCTGGAGGATGTTCTGGGCGGGGCCCTCGGTGAAAATGTGGGCAGCTTCAACTTCAAGGCGATCACCGACCGCTTCTCGGAGCTGATGTACGACTACCCCTTCCGGGTGCCGGCCCGCTTCGCTTTGATCATCCGGGCCGTGGTGAGCCAGGAGGGCCTGGCCCTGCGCCTCGACCCCGGCTTCAAGATCATCAACGTGGCCTATCCCTATGTGGCCCGGCGGCTGCTGGCGGGCGACACCAGTGAGATGCGCGAGAAGCTGCTCGAAGTGCTGTTTGACCCCGAGGGGCGGCTGCGCATTGAACGGCTGGAAAACCTGCTGGCAGTGGTTGAGGCTGACCAGAGCGGCGGCACGGCCCTGCTGCCCGTGGCGGGAGCCGGCCTCAAGCTGCTGCTGGGGCAGGAGGGCAGCAGCCTGCGCCAACGGCTACTGCTCACCCTGGTGCGCGATGACCGGCTCAATACCGAAGACCTGCGCAGCCTGCTGAGATTGCTGCAGCGCACCTTCGGTCCCCAGCGTCTGGCCCAACGCCTGATCCAGCGACTGGTGGGTCGAGCCATCCAGCCGGCCAGCCCGATGGCGGCCTGAGCTGCTCAGGCTCCGGGCGGAATCGTGAACCAGGCCACGGCGATCGCCAGGCTGCTGAAGATCACCACCACTACGGGCCAGCTGTTATCGAGTTGCTCTAGCCGGTCCCTCACCAGTGCCTTCATCTCGGGATCCTCCATCACCTCCATGTCGGCATAGCGGCGGCCGATCCAGATCACCAGCACGAAGGCCATCAGGGTGACTACATAGGCCACCACATACACCTGGTCCAGGAAGGTGAGAAAGGGCAGAAGGGGCAAATCACTGCGGTAGGTCTGCTGCAGAAACACCAGGGTGAGCAGCACGGTCACCGGAATGCTGGCCCGGGCATCCTGCTCATCGGGGCGCACTTTGAACACCAGCAGCACCATCGCCATCAGCACCGCCAGCGGCAGCAGTAGGCGCCAAACTGATGCCCAGGCTGAGGTGCCGATGGAGATCTCATACAACACCAGGCTGTAATCACTTTCGCTGCCACCCAGACCGAAATTGGTGGCGTACTGGTGGCGGTATTCGGCGATTGACCAGCCCTGGTTGAGCCAGCCGAGGATGCGGGCATTGAAGCCCATGCCGCTGTTGCGGATATCGGGCTCGAGCCGCAGCTGCTCGTAGCTGAGGCTGCCATCGAGATCATTCGCCTCGATCAGCACCGGCAAGCTGACGCTCATGAAGGGGTAGTGGCGAAAGCTGGCCTGATCGACCAGGTAGCGGCCCCGGTAGGTGAACAGCTGGTAGTAGCCCCCATCCGCTAGCCGTTCGGGGCCATCCCCGACCGGATCGAGTTCCGGCGGGGCGTCGGTGATCAGGGTGTTGAGCAGGTTGATGCGCTCGTCGATCGTGATGCCGGCCCCCTCGAGATAGGCCTGCAGGGTCCCATCCCAGACCATCCAGATGTAGCCGCTGGAGGCATAGCTCGGCACGCTCAGATCGAGCTCCGAGGTGGTGTTGGCGTACACCCCGACTTGGACGTGCAAGGGGGCCGCCTCGAGGGCGTCCTGATCCACCCTGGCTTCGCCGGCATTGAGCAGCTGACCGCGCAGGGTGGTCCAGCCGCTGGAGGGCAGCTGGCGAGGGTCGACGGTGAGGGATCGCGCTGAGGTGGAAAGCCGCAGGGCATCACGGGTCTGCACCGGGGTGATGTCGATGCGGGTGATCGCAACAAAGGCCAGAATCACCGCCAGTAGAAGCGCCAGAGTGGCGAGCAGATTCCAGCGCCGCTGCTTCCGCACCGGTTTAAGGAGGCAGATGGCGTCGACCCTACCCGCAAGACGCAGACTTGCCCTGCTGCTGCTACCCCTGCTCGTACCCCTGCTAGTGCGCTCGGCCCCGGCGCCGCGGGTGCCTCCCAGCGGCCCCAGGGAGCTGGTGATCGGCCAGTCGGCCCCCTTCAGCGGGCCCTCTGCCCAGACGGCCAAGGATTACCAGCAAGGCCTGCTCGCCTGGTTTGCCGAGGTGAACCGGCGCGGCGGGATCCATGGCCGACGGTTGCGCCTGGTGAGCCTGGATGACAGCTACGACCCCCAGCTCACCCTGCGCAATACGCGCCGGCTGGTTGAGCGGCAGCAGGCCATCGCCCTGATCGGCATTTTCGGCACGGCGAACTCCAAGGCAATCCTTCCCCTGGTGGAGAAGGTGGGGATTCCTTTTGTGGCTCCGCGAACCGGGGCGAGGGCCTTGCTGAAACCCTTTCGCCCCATGGTGTTCAACATGCGGGCCAGCTACCAGGCGGAGATCGATCAGGTGATCGACCACCTGGTGCGGGACGGCCGCCACCAGGTGGCGGTGGTGCATATCCAGGATGCCTATGGGGAAGATGGGCTGCGTTCCAGCCAGGCAGCCCTTGCCCGCCACAACCTGCGGCCCGTGGCCATTGCCGGCGTACAGCGCAACTCCACCAACACCGCCGCCGCCGCCCGGCAGGTTGTCGCTGCCAATGCCAATGCCGTGCTGGTGATCGCCACCTTCACCAGCTCCGCCTCCCTGAGCCGCGACCTTTCCCGACTCGGCAGCAGGGCCCAGCTGATGAACCTCTCGCCGGTCGGCATCGAGGGTCTGCAGGATGCCCTGCCCGGTGGCCAGGCCAATGGCATCGGCATCTCCCAGGTGGTTCCCTTCCCCTGGAACCGGAGGGTGCCGGTGGTAGCCCAATACCAGCGGTTGATGCAGCGGCAGCAGAAGGTGGCCAGCTATGGCTACTCGAGCCTGGAGGGGTTCCTGGCGGCCCGCTGGCTCACCGCCGCCCTGGAGAAGGCGGGCCCCAACCTCAGCCGCGCCAGGGTGGCGGCGGCCTTCAGGAGCCTCCCGAACCTCGACCTGGGCGGGTTCAGGCTGCGGCTCAAGCCTGGCGACAACCAGGCCAGCGATCTGGTGGAGCTCACCTTCCTGGGGTCCCAGCGCTGGGGACCCTGAGAGGGCAGCGCCGCTAGGGTCTCCCCAGCTGTTTTCCTGCCGCCGTGTTCGCTGCGTTGATGCCCGCGCCGATCAACCTCAGCGAGGCCGCCCTGGATCTGGCTCAGGGCGACTACGGCGACCTGGATGCGGCCGAATACCTGCTGGAATACGCCGTGGTGATGCAGCCCCCCTACCTGGTGGCAGGGGTGGGCTTGGCAATCGGTGTGCTCTGCGGCCTCACCTTCGCCAAAATGGTGGAAAACAAGCTTGAAGGCTGGAAACAGGATCGGCTGGCCCTGCTGCCCCTTGGCAGCTACACCATCACCCTGCCGTACTTCGGGGTGGTGATCGGCATCACCCTGTTCATCGGTGGCAGCCTGCAGGTGTTCGGCTTCTCCGCAGGCGTGGCCTTACTGGTGTCGTTTGTGCTCTCGATCGCCACTGCAGGAGCGCTATGGGTGCAGCTGGAGCGGCTGATGGGCCAGGTGGAGGATGGCACATTCAGTGCCGTGGACTTCGATAATTTCGACCAGTTCTTCTGAAACCCATTGCAGGTCTAGCCCGATGACCAAGGGTGACCCAATGGGCTCCCTGGAGCCTCAACAAGCAGCTGGGGGGCCAGCTGATCTGCTGCGCGATCGGCTCACCCGTGGTGGGGGCCGGCTGGCCGTTATCGCCTCCACCACGGGCGTTTGGATGGTGGATCTGCTGCTGGTGGGCCACCTCAAGAACCGAAAACTGATAAGCCCAGATCTAGATAATCTGGTGCATTCAGTTGATTTAGCAGGCACCATTGTCTTCGTCGCCATTACCCTGGGGCTGGCGATCAGCCTGTTTCGCGGCCAGAAGCGCGAATTGTTTCGCTGGGCCCTGGTTTACCTGCTGTTTTCCATGGTTCAGGTGATAACTAACGTGTTATCGATGGTGGCGAGTGCAGATCAACATCAGGGAGGCGGCCTGGGCGGGCTTTGGGATGTGGCGGCCGTGTATATGGAAAGCGTGCTGGTGTTTATGTTTGTGTATATCTTCCTCGATGTGAGTACCCCCGGCGGGGCCTTTATATGGCCGAACCGGGAGGGGCAGGCTCCACCCGAGCCCCACATCATTGACTACCTGTTTATCTCGCTGAATGTCAACTCCACCTATGGCCCAACTTCCGAAGTGGTGATGTCACGGACGGCCAAGTTGGTGATGTCATTGCAGGTGTTGCTGGCAATTCTGATGCTCACCGTGCTGATCGCCCGCTCCGTGAGCGCCACCAGTTGATCGGTTGATCGGTTAACCAGTTGACGGGCTACCGAGATCAGGCGACTAGGTAGCCCTCCAGCATTGGTGAATTGGCGCGCACCCCATCAAGGGCCTTGCGCTCCAGATTGCGGGTTTTGTCGCGGCTCATGCCCAGCACCTTGGCGATCGTGCTCAGGCTCATCGGTTCGCTGTTGCCGCCCTCGGGGTTGTCGGCGCAGGGGATGCCGTAGCGCATCTTCAGCACCCGGCCCTGCAGTTCCGGCAGCTGCTCCAGCAGGGCCCGCAGGTCGCCCTTGAGGCACTCCCCATCCACCCGCTCCTCGGGCAGTTCGCCATCGCCTGCCAGCAGGTCGATCAGTTCGGTGTCATCGCCGTCGCCCACCTTGGTCTCCAGGCTCACCGGCTGGCGTGCCCGGCAGAGCAGGTCTTTGACCTCCTCCTCCGGCAGCTCAACCGCTTCGGCCAGCTCGGTCACCGTCGGGGTGCGACCCAGCAGCTGGCTCAACTCCC
>NZ_JAGQCR010000044.1:0-16790 GCF_024346295.1 Cyanobium sp. BA20m-14 | reverse complement strand
TGATCCAGAATCACCTGGTCGTTATCGACCACCACCTGGCGGATGCGCCGCAGCTGATCGGCGAGCTGCTGGCGGTAGTACGCCTCACTCACATCGAGCTGCAGCTGGCGCAGTCGATCGGCGTAACGCTGACGCGATACCTCCAGATCAGCCGTGACTTCCGCCAGGGCAGCACTGCGCTCGAAGCTCAGCAGCTCATAGACCAGGTATAGGCCGGCAAAGCCCGCTCCGATGTTGGTCTGATAGCTGTTCGTCCCGCCAGTGGGGACATAGAAGGGGGAGTTGGGCCCGTAACCGGAAACGTCTCCATTGCCTTTCCAGGCCTTGTTGCCGCCAGCCTCCTGGTTGTAGACAACGCCGAGATCAAGGCCAACGACCGGAGTGAAACGCCCTCGCACCGAGCGCAGCCAGCCCTGCTGCTCCTCCACCCCGGCGATCTGCTGCTGCAGCAGCGGATCGTTCTGCACAGCCAGGTCAATGGCCTGTTGCAGATCCACCTTCAGCCGGCGCGTGATGGCCACATCGGCGGGCTCCTGCGGCAGGGCGGCAGCGGTCGGCGCCGGCAGGGAGGGCAGCGGTGCCGCCGACCGGCCTGAATCGGCCGGCGGCAGCACCCGATCCAACCGCTCCAGATCGCGGTCATAGGCCTCGAAGCTGCGCAGCAAAGGCCTGAGCGCCTCAGGTGTCCCCTGAGCGAAGAGCGGCTGCGGCGAGAGCAGAAACAGGCCACAAGAACCCAAGGCGCCGCGGAGTAACTGCCTGGTGAACCACACTGCTCTCTTACCTCACACTGGCGGCATCATGCTGAGGGAATTAACCCTGCCTGAGCCACTGGGCCGCCTCGCAGGCGTGATAGGTGAGGATTAAATCGGCGCCGGCCCGTTTGAAGCAGAGCAGGGTTTCCAGCACCACCGCTCGCTCGTCGATCCAGCCCCTCTCTGCCGCCGCCTTGACCATGGCGTATTCACCGCTGACGTTGTATGCGGCAATGGGAAGCTCGGTTTCACCCCGCAGCCGGTAAATGATGTCGAGGTAGGCCAGGCCTGGCTTCACCATGATGATGTCAGCGCCCTCCTGTTCATCGAGCTGGGCCTCGGTGAGGGCTTCACGGCCATTGGCCGGATCCATCTGGTAGGTGGATTTATCGCCAGGGATGGGCTTGCCGGCGGCTGCCCTAGGAGCGGAATCCAGGGCTTCACGGAAGGGGCCGTAATAGGCGGAGGCGTATTTGGCGGTATAGCTGATGATGCCGATGTGCTCAAAACCCTCCTCATCGAGGGCCTCGCGGATGGCCCCAACCCGGCCGTCCATCATGTCGCTGGGGCCGATCAGGTCGGCACCGGCCCGGGCCTGGGCCACGGCCTGCTTGCAGAGCACCGCCACCGTCTCGTCATTGAGCACCACCCCCCCATCGCTGACGATGCCGTCGTGGCCATCGCAGGAATAGGGATCCAGGGCCACGTCGGTCATGATCGCCATGCCCGGATGCACCTCCTTGAGCCGGCGAATGGCTCGGGGGATCAGGCCATGCTCGTTGAAGCACTCGGCCCCGTCCTCCGTTTTGAGGCCATCGGCCACCTTGGGGAACAGCACCACGCAGCGGATGCCCAGCTCCCAGGCGCGGCCCACCTCCTCCACCAGCCCCTCCAGGCTCCAGCGCATGGCCCCTGGCATGGCCCCGATCGGCTCGTTGCTGGCGCCCTCATGCACAAAGAGCGGATAGATGAAGTCGGCGGCGCTGAGCTGGTGCTCCCGCACCATCGCCCGCAGGGCCGGGGTACGGCGCAGCCTGCGGGGGCGGTAGGTGAGCTCCATGGGGCCAATCTCTCTAGGGTGGATCCTAGAGACGGGCGGCCTGAATCCAACCCGCCCGGGGATCGGCACTGCGGGCGGCGCGCAGCTGCTCCAGCAACTGCCGTTCCTCGGCACTGAGCTGGCCTGGCAACTTGAGCACCGGGGTGAGCAACAGGTCGCCGCGGCCGTCCTTGAGCGGCCAACCCTTGCCCTTGAGCCGCAGGCTGCGACCCAGGGTCATGCCGGGGGGCACCTGGACGGAGGCCTCTCCGTCGGGGGTGGCCACCCGCACCTCGCCGCCGAGGGCCAGCTCATCGAGGCTGAGGGGCAGCTCAGCCCGCAGCTGGTCGCCGTCGAGCTTCCACACTGGATGCTCCTGGAGCTGCAGGTTGAGGTAGAGGTCGCCGCGGCGGCCGGTGCCGGGCTGCAGATTGCCCTTGCCCTTAAGCCGCAGCCGGCTGCCGTGCTTCACCCCCGGGGGGATGCGCACCTGCACCCGCTCGTCGTTGACGGCCAGGGTGCGCTCGGAGCCGCGGAAGGCGTCGGCAAAGGAGAGGCTGATGCTGGCCTCAGCATCGAGATTCACCGCAGGGGCGCGGCCCCCTCCAGGCATACCTCCAGGCATGCCGCCGGCAAAACCACCGGGGAAGCCCGAACTAAATCCGAAACCGCCCGGGGCACCGCCGGAGGCGGGCCCGCCAAAACGTCCCAGCAGGTCGTTGATGAAATCGTCGAAATTGCCGTAGCGGCCGAAGTCAACGTCCACCCCGCCCGTGCCAGAGCCGCCGCCGGCCTGGCTCCAGTACTGGCCAAACTGTTCGTAGCGGCGGCGCTTATCCGGGTCGGAGAGCACCTCGTAGGCCTCGCTCACCTCCTTGAACTTGGCCTCGGCACCCGCATCGTCTGGATTGACATCCGGGTGGTACTGGCGGGCCAACTTGCGAAAGGCCCGCTTGATGGCGTCCGCATCGGCGCTCCGCTCCACGCCCAGCACCTTGAAGTAGTCGCGGTAGCCATTTGCGCCCATCGACCTCCCTATCCACCGCTCCGACCATTGTTTCAGCCATGGGGCTGTTCAGCCGCCGCGCCGAAGGGCGGAAGGCCGAACGCCGGCGCCCCACAACTCCGCTGTGGTTTTGCGCACACGGCCCGGCCAGAGCCGGCCATCAGCCGTAGCCTCCGGGCCCTGACCCGCACCCCGCACCCCGCACCCCGATGCTCGAGTTCGGCTCCCTGCGTTCTGCCCTATTGATCGGCCTGAGCACGGTGCTGCTGGGCTTTACGGCCACCGCCAGTGCCGCCAAAGGAGCCAACGTTCCTGGCGCCTCAACCACCCCCAGCCTCGGCGAGCCTCTGGCCCCCTCCAGCCCAGAACAAAAGGCCCTCAGCGACCACCTGCGGGCCAAGGGGGCGATTTTCTATGGCGCCTGGTGGTGTCCAGCCTGCTTCCAGCAGAAAAATCTGTTTGGCAAAGAGGCCGGCAACACCCTTCCCTACGTGGAGTGCGACAAAACCGACCCAGGCCGGGCCCGCTGCCAGGCCGCCCAGATCCGCGCCTACCCCACCTGGGACCAGCCAGGCAAGGAGCGCCGCGAAGGGGTCCAGACCCTCCAAGAACTAAAGATCTGGAGCGGCTTCCCAGGAAGCACCCCCTAAAAAGCTGCCCTGCAGCCATCCCAACCGGAAGTGCGTGTTTCTCTCCCCAGCCTGCGAACGCAACAAGCAGCCGCTCCTGGCCCTGCTTCAAGCCTGGCTGCCCGAGCGGGCGCGGGTGCTTGAGATTGGCTCCGGCAGCGGCCAACACGCCGCCTATTTCGGCGCGAACATCCCAGCTTTGACCTGGCAAGCCAGCGAGCAACAGGAGGGGCTGGCAACCCTGCAGGGCCAACTGGCAGGCCTGGCCCGGCAGGAGCTGGCGCCAGCTGCCGACCTGCCCACGCCAATCCGCCTCGATGTGACCGCGGCCGGGCAGTGGCCTGGCGGCCGCTTCGACGCCGTATTCAGCGCCAACACCTGCCACATCATGCCGGCGGCAGCCCTGCCCCAGCTGCTGGCCGGAGTGCGCCAGGTGCTGGAGCCCGGTGGCCTGCTGCTGCTCTACGGCCCCTTTCACGACGGGGGGGTGCACACCGCGGCCAGCAACCTCAGCTTCGATGCCCATCTGCGCAACCTCGATCCCGCCATGGGGGTGCGGGATGCACTGGAGCTAAAGCAGCAAGCCCTAGCCGTGGGCCTGGAGCCCCTTGACGATGTGGCCATGCCAGCCAACAACCGCACCCTGATCTTCAGCGCTGGGCCCTGGCAATCCAGCAGGATGTTGCCATGAGCCAACAAACATCCGCCATTGAACTGCTGGGCTACGCGGCAGCTTCCCTGACCACCTTGAGCTTCATTCCCCAGGCAATGAGAACCCTCAGCAGTGGCGACACCCGGGGGATCTCCCTAAGCATGTATGCCTTTTTTACCAGTGGGATTGCCCTGTGGCTGGTTTATGGCATTTTCACGCGCAATGGCCCTCTGATCATTGCCAATGCGATCACGGTTGTGCTCTCGGGCCTGATTCTGCAGCGCAAGCTGGAGGATCACTTAGGCGAAAAGCGCAGCAACAGCAAAGCCGGGTCGCGTAAAGCCGGAAGAAAGCATAGAATTATCAGGTCGAGAACACGACCCGGTCAAGAATAAAACGGACCCATAATCCCGACTGATTAAACAGCCCTAGCCAACCAAGTAATCAGGAATTACGCTAAATAATATCGCCAATGCCAAGGCGGCAAAGCAATTCTCCAACCCCTGCAAGCCGCCGAACAGATTACTCAAATCATTGCCAGCCGAATTAGTAATCCTGTAGAGCCTAACACTGCTAAAGTACAACGAATAGCAGGAGTACATTGCCGCCAAGAAAGACGCCACTGCAAACATAATTTCCTGCCAGTTGGCAGAGGAGACATCCTGGAGGGCGCCCCCAGCCTTGACAACAACAAGCACGGCGATAGCGATGGCAGCAATTCTCTGCTTGGCCACAAGCTCCCTGAACTCAACATCCTGCTTTGGAGTGAATTCAAATTGAAATTTGGCCATTAATTCAGAATTCCCAGCGACCCCAAGCCTAGACCAGAGTTGATCAGGCTCTGATTGAAAAAGCGAGCGCCAAAGCCTGATCGAGTGCAAGTCTGCAGGGTTTGAAGGAGTTGACCGGGCCCTACGGTGAATTCTTGCCCCCAGCTTCCCGCAGTGCACCCGAATACAGCCCGCCCGCCCGTAGCCCTGGTCACCGGGGCCTCCTCCGGCATTGGCCTGGCGGCGGCGCAGGCCCTGCTCGAGCGCGGCTTCACGGTGGTTGGGGCGGCGCGGCGCCAGGAGCCGATGGCCCCCCTGGTGCCTGCCGGCCTGCAGCCACTGGCCCTCGATCTGGCCGAGCCCGCCAGCATTGCGGCAGCTGCGGAGCGCCTCGCCCAGGACCACCCCGACGGCATCGACCTGCTCGTAAATAATGCCGGCTATGGCGTCTACGGTTCGGTAGAGGAAACGCCACTGGCTGTGGCTCGCCGCCAGTTTGAGGTGAACCTATTCGGCCTGGCGGACCTCACCCAGCGCCTGCTGCCGGCTATGCGACAGCGCCGTTCGGGGCGAATCATCAACGTCTCCTCAATGGGTGGGCGCATCTATGCGCCGCTGGGGGCCTGGTATCACGCCTCCAAGCACGCCCTGGAGGGTTGGTCTGACTGCCTGCGGCTGGAGCTTGCCGATTTCGGCATTCAAGTGGTGGTGGTGCAACCCGGCATCATCCGCACCAACTTTGCCGAAACGATGCAGGAGCCCCTGCTGGAGCGCTCCGGCAACGGTCCCTACAGCCAACTCACCAAGATTTTGCTGGAGGGCTTTGCTGACATCTACGACGCCCGCCGCAGCTCCCCACCCAACCTGGTGGGCCGCACGATCGCAGCTGCGGCCTGTGCGGCCAATCCCCGCAGCCGTTACGTGGTGGGCTATCTGGCCCGGCCCCTGCTGCTGGTGCGCAACCTGCTCGGCGATCGCATCTACGACTCGCTCACGATGGCCAACTTCCGCCGGCGCTAACGCTGTGAAGCGGCGCTAATGCTGTGAAGGGCCCTTCCAGGCCCCATGGATCATTTGGGTGATAAGGCTGATCTCACCCCATCTCCCTTAAAGGGTCAGGCGGCCACGGGGGCGGTCTGACGGGAGAAACGAACGATGTTATTCGCTGTTACGGATTTGCTCTTACCGAGCAGGCTTCAGTCACCCTCCTCATACCCCGTCGAAACCATTGCAGCCCCGGGAAGGGGGAATGGAGCTGAGCGGAATCGAACCGCTGTCCGAAGAACCGGTGTGGATCACCTAGTCCGGCCGAAACCGGACTCCGTCATTGTGACAGCTTCAACCGCAGACCGCAGGGGTGGGCATCACCGACCAAGACACCAGCTCAATCAGCGGCGTGGCGGTGGTGCCACCGGGTCTTGAGGAAGCCGCAGCGGCCGAGCTCACGGCCCTGGGCTGTCAGGCCGGCCCACCCCTACGCCGGGCCGTGCGCTTCCAAACAAACCTGGCCGGCTACTACCGGCTGCACCTCCAGGCCCGCCTGCCCTTCCGGCTGCTGCGGGAGCTGGCCAGCTTTCCCTGCCACAGCCGCGACGAGCTCTACGCCGGTGTGCAGCGCGCCGTCGACTGGGGCCGCTGGCTACCTCCTGGTGCCAGCTTCCGGGTCGATGCCACCGGCAGCGCCCCCGGCCTCAACCACAGCCACTACAGCGCCCTGCAGGTCAAAAATGCCCTGGTAGATCTGCAGCGCCAGCAGTGGGGTGCCCGCTCCTCGGTCGACCTGGACGATCCCGACCTGGCCCTGCACCTGCACCTCGGTGGGGGTGCAGCCGCCCTGAGCATCGATGGCAGCGGCGCCAGCCTGCATAAGCGGGGCTACCGGGCTGCCATGGGCCTGGCCCCGCTCAAGGAAAACCTCGCCGCTGGCCTGATCGCCCTCACCGGCTGGATGGCTCGGTGCCCCGGGCAGATCCCCTTTGCGGCTCCGGCACCCTGCTGATCGAAGCCGCCTGCCTGGCCCTGGGCCGGGCGCCGGGGCTGGGGCGCCCCTTCGGCCTCGAGCGCTGGCCCGATTTCAACCCCCAGCTCTGGCAGCAGGAGCGCGAGGCCGCCGCGGCCCTGGCCCGGGAGACGCTCCCCTGCGGCAAGGCCCTGGCCCCAATCGTGGGCACGGAGCAGGACGCCGGGGTGCTGGAGCAGGCCCGCAGCAACGCCAAGGCAGCCGGGGTGGCCAAGGCCCTCGATCTGCGCCAGGGCGACTGCCGCGACTTTGAGCCGCCGCCGGGGCCAGGGATCCTGGTCTGCAACCCGCCCTACGGCGAGCGCCTCGGTGGGGGACTCGGTGGGGGCGAGGCCCTGGAATCCCTCTACACCGACCTAGGCCGCATGCTGAAGGAGCGCTGCAGCGGCTGGAGCCTGTGGCTGCTGAGCGGCAATCCGGAGCTGACTGGCGCCCTCAAAATGAAGGCCAGCCGCCGCATCCCGATCAGCAACGGCGGCATTGACTGCCGCTGGCTCCACTACGAGGTGCGCTAATCCTTTAGCGGCCCAGGATCGCCCTGGTGGTTTTGCTCAGACCAGCGGTGGTCTGGGGCAGGTAGGGCCCCTTGAGCAGCTGGCCGCCGACGCGCACAAACACCCCGGCCAGCACCAGGTCCAAAGCGGCCACCACCAGGGCGGCATGGATCCAGCTCAGCCCCTGGGCCGCGTGCAGCCATAGCAGCAGGGCCAGCTCGGCACCGATCAGGGCCAGCAGCAGCAGGGCCAGCCCGCCGCTGAGCAGCAGGGCACCGCTGATCAGGCGCCGCTTCTCCCGATCCACCTCCTGCAGGGCAATGCGTACGTGCAGGTCCATCACCGAGGTCAGCAGGGCGCCAACCCGGCCCGCCGCCACCCGGGCCACACCGGGTGAGCTCGAATCCGTCATGAGGAACGCCGGCCTGAGGCCAGCAGCAGGCCCAGCAACACCCCAACACCCGTGGCAATGCCGATCGCCAGCAGGGGACGCTCCCGCACCGGTTTCTCAATCCGAGGCCGCAGGCTGGAATTGAGCTCATCGAGCAAGCTCTCCAGCTGGGCTTCGATCGGTGCCAGGTTTTCGGCCAGGCGGCTGGTCTGGCCGCCGGCCACCTCCAGCAGCTCGAGCAGCTGTTCCTTGACCACCGTGGCCGTTCGACCGGATTGGCTGGCGATCACCTCCACCACCTCATCGAAGCTGCCCCGGGTGGCCTCAAGGGCCTGGCGGGCCACGGCCGGCCACTCCCGCTGAATGGAGGGGATCAGGGTCTCGAAACGATCGCGAAAGCCCTCGGGGCTGGCGCTGCGGGGAGGCGTTTCGGCGGTCATGGCGGAGGGGGAGGCAACTCAGCTCAACCCACAACCTAAGGAGGGGGTTGAGATTTCGAAACCCTCCGCTACATTTCTGCTGCTCGGCGCACGGGCCTGTTGGTTCACATCAATCAGGTCGGGCTCACCCACTTCAAGTCGTTCGGCGGATCAATCACGATTCCGCTGGAAGAGGGCTTCACTGTGGTGACCGGCCCCAACGGCTCTGGCAAGAGCAACATTCTCGACGCGGTGCTGTTCTGCCTGGGCCTGGCCAGCAGCCGCGGCATGCGGGCCGATCGCCTGCCAGACCTGATCAACAGCGCCATGCTGCGGGAGGGCAAGGCCGCCGAAACCTCGGTGAACGTGCGCTTTGACCTCAGCGAGTGGCAGCCCGACCCAGCCGAAGCGGGCCTGGAGCCCCCCGAGGAGGGACCCTGGATCAGATCCGACCAGACCGAGTGGACCGTGAGCCGGCGCCTGCGGGTGGCCCCCGGCGGCACCTACGCCAGCAGCTTCAGCGCCGACGGGGTGCCGTGCAACCTGCAGCAGCTACAGGGCCAGCTGCGGCGCCTGCGGGTGGATCCGGAGGGCAGCAATGTGGTGATGCAGGGCGACGTGACCCGCATCGTTTCGATGGGCGCCAAAGATCGACGCGGCATCATCGATGAGCTGGCCGGCGTCGCCCTCTTCGATTCCCGAATCGAGCAGAGTCGCGCCAAGCTCGACGAGGTGCAGGAGCGCCAGGAGCGCTGTGCAATCGTCCAGCAGGAACTGCTGGGCTCCCGCCAGAAACTCGAGCGCGACTGCGCCAAGGCCCGCACCTATCAAGACCTGCGCCAGCGCCACCACACGGGCCGACTGCGGGAACAGCTACTGGCTTTCGAGGCGGCCCGGGCCAACCAGGCCGCCCTCAGCCGGCGCCTCGAAGAGCTCACCGCCCAGCACCAGACAGACCGCGAGGCCATCGCCGCCGGCGAGCAGGCTCTTGGGGCCGCCGCCGCCGCCCTCGAGCAGCTGCAGGCGGAGGTCAAGGCCCTCGGCGAAGACCAGCTGATCGCCGTGCAGGCCGAACTTGCCGGCCTCGAAGCCAGTGGCCGCGAACTGGCCCGCCAGGGGGAAAAACACCAGCTCGAAGCCGAAGCGCTGCAACGCCAGCGGCAGGAACTGGCCCGCGGCCAGGGCGACCTGCGCCAGCAGCAGCAGGCCCTCGAGACCAGCTCCGATCTGGCCGAGCTGGAAGCCGCCGAGCAGGCCTGCCGCAGCGCTGAAGGCGCCGTGGAACTCTCCCGCCGCCGCCTGGGCGAAGTGGCGGGCCGCTCCGGCAGCTGGCTGGAGGAACAGAGGCAACGCAGCCTGGCCCGCCAGCAGCTGGCCGAGCAGATCGGGCCACTGGAGGCGGAGCGCCAACAGCTGCAGGAGCGGCTGCGCCAGCAGCAGGAGCGGCTGGCGGAGCTGGGGGCCGAGGAGCAGCAGGAGGGGATCAGCCAACAGGGCGTCCAGCAGCAGCTGGCGGCCACCGAAAGCGCCTGGCAGCAGGTGGGGGAGGCCACCAGGCTGAGGCAGCAACAGGTGCAGGAGCTGGCCGAGGCCCTGGCCCTGCAGCAGCGCACCCGCAGCCGCCTGGAGCAGGAACAGGCCACCCTGGAGCGGGAGATCGCCCGGCTCGACAGTCGCCGCGAAACCCTGCAGGAAAGCCGTGGCACCGGCGCCCTGCGGGTGCTGCTGGAGGCGGGCCTCGACGGCATCCACGGGCCCGTGGCCCAGCTCGCTGAGGTGGAGGAGCGCCATCGCTATGCGCTCGAGGTGGCGGCCGGCGGGCGCCTCGGCCAGGTGGTGGTCGACGACGACCGCATCGCCGCCCAGGCGATTGAGCTGCTCAAGCAACGCCGGGCCGGCCGGCTCACCTTCCTGCCGCTCAACAAAATTCGGGGCGGCTCCAGTTTCGGCGCCGGTGGCGGCTCCAGTGGCAGTGGCGGGGCAGCCCTGCAACGCGGTGGTGCGGCAGGGGGTGGGGCAGGTGGTGGTGGGCTGGTCGGCAGGGCCGTCGACCTGGTGCGTCATGAGCCGGTATACGCGGAGGTGTTCCGCTACGTCTTCGGTGACACCCTGGTGTTCGACAACCTGGCCAACGCCAGGCGCGAGTTGGGCCGCTGCCGGGCGGTGACCCTTGAGGGCGAACTGCTCGAGAAGAGCGGTGCCATGACCGGCGGCAGCCTGCAGCAGCGGGGCGGCCAACTCAGCTTCGGTCGGGCCCAGGATGGCGACGAGGCCGAACCCCATCGCCAAAGGTTGCTGGAGCTGGGCGAGAGCCTGCTGGCCTGCCGCCACAGGGAAGTCGACCTAGGCCAGCAGCTCGAGCGCCTGCGGCCCCAGCTGCTGGAGCACCAGCAGCGTCAGGCGGCCCTGGAGGCCGAGCGCAGCGCCGCCCAGCGCGCCCTGGCCCCCCAGCAGCAACGCCAGCAGCAGCTGGGCACCCGCCTGGGGCAACTGCAGGCCACCCTGCAGGCCGATCTGCAGCGCCAACAAGAGCTGGAGGGGCTCCTCAGCCCCCTCCAGGCCCAGCGCACGGCCCTCGAGGCGAGCGAAACCGCCGTGCAGGCCTCCGGCGACGCTGCCCGCTGGCAGGGGCTCCAGAGCGAGCTGGAGTCGGCCGACTCCGCCCTGGCCGCGGCCCGTAACCAGCGCGATGGCCTGCTGGCAGCCCGACGCGAGCGGGCCCTGGTGGCCGAGCGGTTGAGCAACCAGCTTCAAGCCCTGGCGACCGATGAACAGCGGCTGGTGGCGGCCGTCAATGCCCTGGTGGCAGACCGGGCCCACTGGAAGGAGCGGCAGCAGGCCGACCAGCAGCGGCGCAGCGCCCTGGAAAGCCAGCAGCAGAATCTGCAAACCCGCTTCGGCGAGCGGCGGCGCGCCCGCGATGCCGCCGAAGCCCAGCTCTCAGCCCAACGCCAGGCCCTGCAGCAGCAGCAGTGGGAGCTGCAACGCCTGGCTGAAGAGCTCGACTCCCTGGCCGAGCAGCTGCGCGGCGACCAACTGCGCCTCGAGCAACTGGAGCGGGAGTTACCCGATCCCCGGCCTGAGATCCCAACGGAGGTGCGCGAGGCGGGTCTGGAGGCGTTGCAGGAAGAACTGCGCAGCCTCCAGGCCCGCATGGAAGCCCTCGAACCGGTGAACATGCTGGCGCTCGAAGAGCTGGAGCAGCTGGAAATCCGGCTGGCCGAGCTGGAGGAGCGCCTCGAGGTGCTCAGCAAGGAACGCGAGGAGCTGCTGCTGCGCATCGAAACCGTGGCCACCCTGCGCCAGGAGGCTTTCCTGGAGGCGTTCACGGCGGTGGACGGCCACTTCCGCACGATCTTCGAGGGTCTCTCCGACGGCGAAGGTCACCTGCAGCTGGAAAATCCCGAATCCCCCCTGGATGGGGGCCTCACCCTGGTGGCCCATCCCAAGGGCAAGGCCGTGCGCCGCCTCAACTCGATGAGCGGCGGCGAGAAGTCACTGACGGCCCTGAGTTTCCTGTTTGCCCTACAGCGCTTTCGGCCCTCGCCCTTCTACGCCCTCGATGAGGTGGACAGCTTCCTTGACGGGGTCAACGTCGAACGGCTGGCAGCCCTGATCGCCAGCCAGGCCGACCAGGCCCAGTTCATGGTGGTGAGCCACCGGCGCCCGATGATCGCAGCTGCCACCCGCACCATCGGCGTCACCCAGGCCCGGGGAGCCCACACCCAGGTGGTGGGGTTACCGCCCGCGGCCTGACCGCCCTTACCCCAGCGAACCAGGTGGGCCACAATGGATCGACTGGGCCCCAGGTTCGACCCTTTCATTGACCTCCTCCATTCCCCCCTCCACCGATCTCGGAGCAGCCGCTGCCGCCCCGAGCGATCGCCTCTGGTTGCGCTCCGAGTTGATGGGCACCCAGGTGATCACCCGCGACACCGGCCGGCGGCTGGGGGTTGTCGGTGAGGTGGTGGTGGATGTCGACCGGCGCGAAGTGGTGGCGCTGGGCCTGCGCGACAACCCCCTGACCCGTTTCCTGCCGGGCCTGCCGCGCTGGATGCCCCTCGATCGGATCCGCCAGGTGGGCGATGTGATTCTGGTGGATTCGGCCGACTCCCTGGCCGAGGGCTTCAACCCCGATCGCTACGGCAAGGTGATCAACTGCCAGGTGATCACCGAGGCGGGCGCCCAGCTGGGCCGGGTGCTGGGCTTTAGCTTCGACATCGAAACCGGTGAGCTGGCCACCCTGGTGATCGGCGCCCTGGGGGTGCCGATCCTGGGCGAAGGGGTACTCAGCACCTGGGAACTCAGGGTTGAGGAGATTGTCAGCAGTGGTCCGGATCGGATCATTGTTTACGAGGGGGCCGAAGACAAGCTCAAGCAACTGGGCTCAGGCCTGCTGGAAAAGCTGGGCATTGGCGGGCCCAGCTGGGAACAGGAGGAGCGGGAGCGCTACCGCTCAGGCATGGTGCCGGTTGAAAACCAGTTGGCCGCAGGCCAGCCCGCGGTGCAGGAGCAGCGCCGCATCCAGCCAGCCACCAGCCGGGCCCTGGAAGCAGAGGCAGAACTCGACTACGTCGAGCTCGAGGAGCGGCGCCAGCAGGAACCCCTGCGTCAACGCCGGTACCTCGACGAAGACGAACCCCGCTACGACGAGAGGCCTTTCGAGCAACCCAGATTCGAAGAACCCAGATTCGAGGAGCCCAGATTCAAGGAATCCAGATTCGAAGAGTCCAGGTTCCCGGAGCGCCGCCCCGAGAACCCCCGCCGGCCCCTCCAGGCCGAGCCCCTGCCCCGGGCGCCCCAACGCCGCCCCGCCCCCACTCCCGCCCGAGAGCCGGTGGATGTGGAGGCCGAAGACCTGGCGGATCCCTGGTGAATCAGGGCTAATGAAGCAGGCCTGATTTCAGGGCTGCCGGAAGACCAGCGAGGCTGAATTGACGCAGTGGCGCTGCCCGGTCGGGGCAGGCCCATCGTTGAAAAGGTGGCCCAGGTGGGCGTCACAGTTGGCGCAGCGGATCTCCGTGCGCACCATGCCGTGGGAGCTGTCGGTGTGGGTGCTGATGGCGCCCGCGCTCACCCCGTCCCAGAAGCTGGGCCAACCAGTGCCGGATTCGAATTTGGTGGCACTGCTAAACAGCTCGGCGTCACAGCAGATGCAGTGGTACATCCCGCTGGCCTTGTGGTTCCAGTAGGCACCGCTGAAGGCCCGCTCGGTGCCGCCCTGACGGGCAATGCGAAATTGCTCCGGCGTGAGCTGCTGGCGCCACTGCTCCTCGCTGGTGCCCCGCGCCAGGCCGCTGTCCAGGCCGCAGGCAGAGGGGTCGGAGGGGATAGGGGTGCTGGCTGGGTCGGCCATGGGAGGGAACAAAACACTGGCGTAAACCTTAGGAACCCAGGCCCGGGGGCAGGAGCTCCAGAACCAGCTCCGCCAGGCTGGCCACCGCCCCCGGCTGGCCCCTCAAACCACGCAGATCAGCCCGCATCCCGGCGAGGCGCTCAGGGGCGCCAAGCCAATCGGCGGCCTCGGCCGCAATCGACTCGGGCGTGATCACCCCCACCCGCTCCGGCACTAGCAAGCGACCCGCAGCGATGTTTGGCGAAGCCAGGAAACCTCGGTGGCGCAGGCGCCAGGCCGTGAGCAGCAGGCCAAACCCCCAGCGCAGCAGCGGCAGCCGCGCCACCAGCCCGGCCACCCCATCCCAGGCCTGCATCACATGCAGGTGTTGGGTGGGCAGCAGCACCAGCATGGGCACCCCCAGGGCGGCCAACTCGGCCGTATTGGCGCCCACGGTGGTGAGGGCCAGGGCGCACTGGCTCAGGGCGCCGTGGGCAGGATTTTCACGCACCAGCTGGATCGGGGTGCCGGCCGGCGTCACCAGCAAATCCGGCTCCCGCAGCCGCGGCAGCCCCGATCGGTAGGAGCTGGCAATCGGATTGGCGGGACCCGCCTGGGCAAGCAGCTCATCGATGCTGGTGGTGGGGGCGAGCGGCAACAGGAAACGGCAGCCCGGGCGCAGCGCCGCCAGGCGATCGGCCGTCTCCAGCAAAAACGGCACTCCCACCCGCAACTTGGCCCGCTTGGAGCCCGGCAACAGGGCCAGCCACTCCCCTTGGGGCAACGGTGCCTCGCTGCGGGCCGACTCGGAGAGATCGGCCATCAGATCTCCCACCACCGTGCAGCGCTGCGCCCAACGGGGCGACAGCCGGGCTGCGGCCCTAGGCCCCATGGCCGCAATGCGATCGTTCCAGCGCGGCCAGCGCGCCACCCATTCGGCATAGGTGAGGTGTCGGTAGCCCAGACGCGCCGACAGCAGCACCGTCCAAAACTGATCCCCCCCCAGAAACACCACCACTCCGCGCTTTCCCCAGGGACCAAACCTCCCGGGGGAAAGCAGCAGCGACCAGAACTGGCGCGCCGGCACGATGCGCTCAAACAAGCCCCACCCCGCCGCAGCCAGGTGTTCGCGGCCCGTGCCATTGGGACAGGGCACCAGCACCAGCTGCAGGCTGCAGTCCGCCGCGGCGGCGATGGGGCGCAGGGGGATGCGGCGCTGCAGGCGCTGGGCCAGGGGCCTGACCCAGGTGGACAGCTCCCCAGGGCCGTTGCTGACCAGCACTATCGAGACCGGCGGCGGCGGGGTCACCCTGGGAACCCGCTTCGGTTCAGACAACGGCTGGCTGAAATGAAAAAGAAATGCGGATGACGAGACTTGAACTCGTAAGGCCGAAGCCACACGCCCCTCAAACGTGCGTGTCTACCAATTCCACCACATCCGCATCGATCTGGGATCACCGCAGGGTGCCCCAAGGGAGCAATATACCCATCGCTCTTCCCTCTAGCCCGTTGGTGCCGGCCGGCTTGGGAAGCACTGATACAGTCCGCCTTGGCCCATATCAGCTGAGTCGCCGCGGATGCCCATCGGCAAGTTGCTGATCGCCAACCGTGGCGAGATTGCCCTGCGAATCCTGCGCACCTGCCGGGAGCTGGGCATTCCGACGGTGGCCGTGTTCAGCACGGTGGATAAAAACGCCCTGCACGTGCAACTGGCCGACGAAGCGGTGTGCGTCGGGGAGGCGCCCAGCTCCAAGAGCTACCTCCATATTCCCAACATTCTGGCCGCGGCTACCTCCCGAGGGGCCGATGCCATCCACCCCGGCTACGGCTTTTTGGCGGAAAACGACCGCTTTGCCGAGATCTGCGCCGACCACGGCATCACCTTTGTGGGGCCATCCCCCGAGGCGATTCGTTCGATGGGAGACAAGTCGACCGCCAAGGCCACCATGCAGAGGGTGGGCGTACCCACCATCCCCGGCAGCGAAGGGCTGCTCGACAGCACTGCCGACGCCGCCCGCCTCGCCGATGGGATGGGCTACCCGGTGATGATCAAGGCCACCGCCGGCGGCGGGGGCAGGGGCATGCGGCTGGTGCCCGGCCCCGACCAGCTCGAAAGCCTGTTCAAGGCAGCCCAGGGGGAAGCGGAAGCCGCCTTCGGCAACCCCGGGCTCTACATGGAGAAATTCATCGACCGACCGAGGCACGTGGAAGTGCAGGTGCTGGCCGATCGCCACGGCAACGTGGTGCACCTAGGCGAAAGGGACTGCTCAATCCAGCGGCGCCACCAGAAGCTGCTGGAGGAGGCACCGAGCGTTGCCATCGATGCAAATCTGCGCCGCCAGATGGGTGAGGCCGCCGTGGCAGCGGCACGCACCATCAACTACGAGGGAGCGGGCACCGTGGAATTTCTGGTCGACCGCCACGGCAAGTTCTATTTCATGGAGATGAACACCCGGATCCAGGTAGAGCATCCGGTCACCGAAATGGTTACCGGCGTCGACCTGATCGCCGAGCAGCTGCGCATCGCCGGCGGCGAACCCATCTCGATTACTCAAGACCAAGTAAAGCTCTGCGGCCACGCCATCGAGGCGCGGATCAACGCCGAGGATCCCCGTCAGAATTTTCGGCCCGCTCCAGGCAAAATCACCGGCTGGCTGCCCCCCGGCGGCCCTGGGGTGCGGGTCGACAGCCATGTCTACACGGGCTACGAGATCCCGCCCTTCTACGACTCCCTAATCGGCAAGGTGATCGTGTGGGGCACCGACCGGCCCCATGCCCTGCGGCGCCTGCGCCGGGCCCTGTCGGAATGTGCTGTCACCGGGATCCCCACAACCATCGATTTCCACTTGCAGTTGCTGGATCGACCCGAGTTCCAGGCCGGCGATGTGCACACCAAGTTTGTCGAGCAAGACATGCTGCCCCAGGCGGGCGCCTAGGCGACTGCCCCAGCCCGCATCAGCACCTGGGTGATCAGCCCCTGCTGCCCCACCAACAACTCGCGCACCAGGCTGAGCAGGCCCACCCACACCACGGGGGTCACATCAACCCCCCCGATCGGTTGGATCAGTCGACGGGTGGGAGCCAACAGGGGCTCGGTGGGGCCGCCAATCAAACGCATCACCCCTCGGCTCAGATCCACTTGGGGGTACCAGGTGAGCACGATCCGAAACAGAAACAACAGGGTCCAGATCGCCAGCCCGAGCCCCAAAACCAGATGGGCCCCTGACGCCAAGGAGTGCCACGCCAGGTAAGACGAGGGCAGGGCCGTCACAAAGCTCTA
>NZ_JAGQCR010000043.1:0-17089 GCF_024346295.1 Cyanobium sp. BA20m-14 | reverse complement strand
CCGATGTGCTGCAACCACACCGGCCGAGCCCGCAGCAGGAGCCTGGGCAACAGCGAGCGGAACTGAAACGGAAAGCGGGCAAACAAGCGGCATTCCCCAGCCCGGATCGGCGTGGCATACACAACCGTGAGAAAGCGGGCAAATCCCTTCGCCGTGAGGTCGTGCCACATCAGGCCCGGCGCCTGAAAGGTGGTGAACTGGCTGCCCAGGCGCCCCCGGCGCGGGCCCTCGGGCCAAGTGGCGGTGAACCCCTCCGGCCCGAAGCTTGTGAGCTCGGCCACCACCGGAGCAGCGTTCTGGCGCTTACCCACCGTGCGGTGGTGGGTGAAGGGCACATGGCTCACATCGAGCACGTTCTCCAGCAGGGTGAGGGCATCCATCGGCAGGTCGCGGAAGGTGTCCTGCACCAGCCAGCCGGGTTCCTCGAGCACGGGCACCAGCGGCAGGGGCACCGCCGCAGCCGCGGCATGGTCGCCGGCGAACACAAACAGCAGCCCCTGGGCGCTGGCTGTGGCGTAGCGGCGGCAGGAGCTGCGGGGGTTGGCGTCGATTGCGACTTCGGCCTGGGGGATCGCGGTGCAGCTGCCTTGGGCGTTGAAACTCCAACCGTGATATGGGCACTCCAGCTCACCCCTTTCGTTGAGGCGGCCTTCGCTCAAGGGCACGAGCCGGTGGGGGCAGACGTCGGCAAAGGCGCACCACTGCTGGCCAGCAGCGTCCCACCACAGCACCAGATCCATCTCCAGCAGGGTGAAGGCCGTGGGGCGGCGAGGGTCGAGGTCCTGCAGATAGGCCACCGGATACCAACGCTGCAACCAGTGCTCCTCCCTGATGCTGGAGGTGGGATTGGCAGGAGCGGGGATCACCATGGGGTGCGGCAGCAACTGGGGAGAGCCGGTGGATCGATGATGGCGCGCTGACCCGCAGCTCCGCTCAACTAGAAGCAGAGGTGTAGAAGCGCTGGGCGTAGCGCCACAGCAGGCGACTGCCAGCCAGGCAAAGCCCGGCGGCCAGCAAAGAACCGAAAGCCCAGATGGCCGAACCCCGCCCCAGCAGCGCCTCGGCGGGCACGGTGGTGAGGAAGGCCACCGGCAGCACAAAGGTGAACAGCAACCGCAGCGCCGGCGGATAGGCACTCACTGGGTAGCGACCCGCCACCAGGGTGTAGCGCAACACCTCGGTGGCATTCCACACCTTCACAAACCAGATGCTGAGGGCAGCCAACACAAACCAGAGGCTGTAAAGAATCACCAGGGCTGCAAGCAGCAGCGCCAGGGAGAGCAGCACGGGCCCTGCCGCCGGCAGGCCGGATGGAGCCCCAGGACCCTTGTTCAGCAGGGCCCAGGCGATCAAGCCAAGGCCAGCCAATATTCCTGGCAACCCCCAGGGCGACACGGTGCGGGCCGACAGCCAGAACTGGCTATCAATCGGCTTGAGCAGCACGTAGTCGAGGGTGCCGGTCTGCACGTGGTTAACGATGCGGCTGAGATTGGGCTGCAACACGCAGGTGGTGAACCCATCCAGCACGGTGTAGAGGCCCAGCACCACCAAAGCGCCGCTCCAACTCCAGCCCCCCAGCTGGGGCCCGCCACCAAACAGCAGTTGCAGCACAAAGACGCTGCCTGCCAGGTTGCCCAGCACCGACAGCAACTCGATCCAGGCATTGAGCGGGTATTCGAGTTCGGCCGCCAGGGAGGTGCCCCAGAAGCGGCGCAGGCTGCGCCAGTAGCGCGCAAACTCCCTCACGCGCCCATCGCCGAGTAGCGGCGCAGGCCCGCCCGCCACAGCCAGTGGCCGATCGGCAGCAGCAGCAGGCACCAGGCGGCGATCGCCCCAAAACCCAAAGCCACATTCACCGGTTCGCCGGCCAGCAGCCGGGCGGGGAAGTCGACCATCCAGGGGAAGGGCGTGGCCAGGGCCAGCCGCCGCACCGCTGGAGGAAAGGTGTCAAGGGGTGCAACTATGCCCGATAAAAACAGATAGGGAATCATCAACAGCCGGTCGAGGGCCGCTGCCCGCTCACTCCAAAAACAGAGGGTGGTAACGAGCACCTGCAGCAGAAAGCGCAGCAGAAAGGCCGCCACAATCGCCAGGATTCCCAGCAGCAAAGCCCCCGCTGACGGCAGCCACAGCAAGCCGGGCGCCGCCAGCCCCACCACCAGCACCATCACGGCCACAAACGGGATTCGCGACGCCTGTTCACTAAAATGGGCCGCCAGGTATCGCCAGAGCGGCGAAAGCGGCTGCAGCAGGAAGGGCGACAGGCGGCCCTGCAGGGCGTCGTCTTCGAACACCTGAATCAGCCAAACCACCGTGAACTGGCGCACCACAAAGGCAGCCAGGAAGTAGTGGCTGAGCTGCTGGGGTGAGAGGCCAGCCGCCGCCGCCGCGCCCGAGCCGCTCCAAACGCCGAGCATGATCAAGGGCAACACCCCAGATAGGGCCCAGAGGGCGATCTCGGCCCGGTATTCGAGCATCAGCGCGTACTGACTGCCCAGCAGCGCCCGCGCCACCCGCCATTCCCAGCTCACTGGGAAGCCCCGGAGTTTGAATCACGCTGGCGGAACAAACCGCCGATCAGCTCCTCCACCGGCGGATCACTCACCTCCAGATCCACCACCGCAAAGCGCTCCAGCAGCGCCGCCACCTGCTGGGCGAGCTGGGCCCGCGGCACCAGCAGCCGCACCAGGTGGCCCTGATGGGCCTCGAGCTGGCCGAAACCGGCAAAGGCCTCCGGTGGATGGAGGTCGGCAAGCTCCAGCCGCACCTGGCGGCAGGGGGCCAACCGCTGGGTGAGATCGGCCAGGGAGCCATCGTGGAAGAGCTGGCCCTGGTGGATCAGCAGCACCCGCGGGCAGAGGGCAGTGATGTCACCCATGTAGTGGCTGGTGAGCAGCACGGTGGCGCCGGTGCGGCGGTTGTAGTCGGCGAGGAAATCCCGCACCCGCGCCTGGGCATTCACATCCAGACCCAGGGTGGGCTCATCGAGAAACAACACCGCCGGCTCGTGCAGCAGGGCCGCCAGCAGTTCGGCCTTCATCCGCTGGCCCAGGGAAAGCTTGCGCATCGGTCGCCGCAGCTCCTGGCCCAGCTCCAGCATCTCGGCGAGTTGGCCAATACGCCGCTGGGCCTCCGCCTCCGCAATGCCGTAGACCGCGGCATTAACCCTCAGCGAATCGAGGGCGGGCAGGTCCCAGAGCAGCTGCTGGCGGTTGCCCATCACCAGGGTGATCTGGCGCAAGAAGCGGGCCTGACGCCGAAATGGCTGGTGACCTGCCACCTCCAGCTCGCCGCCGCTGGGGTGGATCAGGCCGGTGAGCATCTTCAAGGTTGTGGTCTTACCGGCGCCATTGGGGCCCAGGAAGCCAACGATCTCCCCCGGCTCGATCGTGAAGCTGATTCCATTCACCGCCAGCACATCGCGATGGCGTCGCCGCAGCAGATGTTGGATTGTGCCGGCCAGGCCAGGCTGCTTCTCGCTGATTCGGTAGGTCTTGCTCAACCCGCTGGCGCGAATGATTGGCCCTGCCACAACGTTTTGCAATCCAGCGCACCGTAGGCAGCCAGCTGGGCTAATTAGGGTTTAGGCACCGCACACCTACAGCCTCCAAGACGATGAGCAGCGTTGACTGGCTCTGGCTGCTCCATCCCGCCCTGGCGGTAGCCCTGGTTTTTCCGCTGCTGGGCGCTGTCTTGCAGCTGGCCCTCCAGACCCGCCGGCGCCGCCTCAGCCTGGGCAAGGCGCCGGCAAGCTCCGGCAGCGAACACACCGCCCTGGGGCGCTGGCTCACCAGCTCGGTGGTGGCCATCCAGTTGATTGCCTACGCGGTGGTGATCCTCACCCAGAAGCCCAGCCAGCTCGACGCCATGCGCAGCTCCCTGCTGCTGCTCGTGCTGGCTGGCAGCGTGCTGGCCCTGGTAGCTCTGTGGCGGGTGCGGCAAGCCAGCTACCGGGCCAGCTTTGCCCTGCTCTGCTGGATAGGGGTGATCGGCCTGGGCATGCAACCTGAAATCTGGCGGCTCAGCGACAACCCCCTCGATCCAGCCTTCTGGCAATCCCATTTCTGGGGCGGTATGGGGCTCACCGGCTTGCTGCTCTTCTCCCTAGCGGCCCGTCCGGAGATCCAGCGCCAACTGCGCTGGCGGCGCCTGCACCTAAGTGCCAACGCCCTGGCGGCCCTGATCTTTCTGGCCCAGGGGATCACGGGACCTAGGGACCTGCTGGAAATTCCCTTGAGCTGGCAAAAGGCCACCATCTGGAGCTGTGACTTCAGCTTGCGCGTCTGCCCACCCCCGGCTCCACCCGGCTGATGGCCCTGCCCTGGGCCGTACTGCTGTTGGCCCTGCTGGCTGGTCGCTACGTCTTTTGGCGCTGCACAGCCACCCTCAACCTCGATAGCCCCCTGGCTGCAGCGCTGAGCCTGCTGCTGCTGGCAGCCGAGCTCTGGCTGCTGGCCCACGGCTTCCTGCAGCTGCTGTTCACCCTGGCACCGGCCCAAAGACAAGCCCCGGCTAGCGCAGACCCCAAGCAGGCCGCCAGCTTGCCCTGGGTGGATGTGCTGGTGCCGAGCTACGGCGAGCCGATCGAGGTGGTGGAGCGCTGCCTGCGCGGCTGCCGCGCCCTCAACTACGGCCGCTTCCGCCTCTGGCTACTCGACGATTCCGGCAGGCCGGAGCTGGCGGAGCTGTGCAAGGGCTTGGGCTGTCACTACCGCAGCCGCGAGCGGCGGGAGCATGCCAAGGCCGGCAACCTCAACCATGTACTGCCGGAGCTGCAGGGCGAGCTGATCGCCGTATTCGACGCGGACGTTGTGCCGGTGCGGGGCTTCCTGGAGCGAACGGTTGGGCTATTTGATAGCCCCGAGGTGGGCCTGGTGCAGACACCCCAGACCTATATGAATGCCGATCCGGTGATCCGCAACCTGGCTCTGGAGCGTTGGTTGTTACCGGATGAGGAGAGCTTCTACCGCTGGATTGAGCCGGTGCGCCAACGGCTCCGGGCGGTGGTGTGTGCGGGGACGTCGTTTGTGGTGCGCCGCTCCGCCCTGCTGGCGGTGGGTGGCTTCGAGACGGGCACCCCCTCGGAAGACCTAGCCACCGGCATTCGGCTCACAGCCGCCGGCTGGCGTTTGCTATTCGTGCCGGAGAAGCTCAGCGCTGGCCTGGCGCCCCTCACCGCCGCCGCCTTTGCCCGCCAACGCTGCCGCTGGGCCAGCGGCACCCTGCAGACCCTGCGCACCGGTGCCAACCCCCTGCTGATCAAGGGCCTTAATCCGATCCAGCGGCTTGCCTTTCTCGAGGGAATCCTGCACTGGCTCAACGCGCTGCCCCAGCTGCTGCTGCTGCTGATGCCCCTTAGCCTGGGGGTGCTGGGCATCGCGCCGCTGCGCGTCAGCGGTGCCGGACTGCTGCAGATGGCCCTGCCCCTCTACGGCGCCCAGCTTGTGCTGGCTCGCTGGCTTACGGCCCACAGCCGCACCGCACTCACCAGCGAGCTCTACCGCCTGGTGGTGCTGCTGCCGCTGGTGGGAGCGGTGCTGGGCACCCTGCTGGGCAGGCCCCTACCTTTCCGGGTCACACCCAAGGCCCTGGCCAGCGGCCGCCAAACCAACCCCGAACCGCGTCTGCTGTTGCCCCTGCTGGCCCTGCTCAGCCTGCAGCTGGTGGCCTTGCTGAATCTGCTGCCCATCGCCAGCGGTATCCGGCTAGACCTATTGCCCGAGAGCAAGGCCACCCTGGCCCTCGGGGTGGGCTGGGCCCTAGTGAATGCGCTGCTGCTGCTGGCCGCCCTGCGCTGCTGCTGGGATCGGCCCCGCAGCGATGCCGTGCCCTGGCTGGCCTGGCGAGAGTCGGTGCAGCTAGCTGGCCAGCCCGCCCAACTGGTGGCCTTAAGCGAAGCGGGCCTCGAGCTTGAATTGGAGCAGGCATCGCCGCAGCCGGGGCAAGCACTCGAACTCACCACCAGCGACGGCCGTCGCTGGCTCCTGAGAATCGAGGCCTGCCGCGGCAGGCGCCTGGGCTGCAGCTGGGCACCGATTTCAAACGAGCTTGCGGAGGAGCGCCAAGAGTGGCTGCAACAACGGCTATACCGCCGCGATGGCCAGTGGCCGACGCGGCGGGCGCCAGCCGAACCGCTTGCCCTGGCTGTGATCCTGAGCCGGCTGCTGCGGCCGCTAGCAGCTGAAACCTGGCTGATGCGCAGCCTGCTGCCAGCTAATCCCCCAAACGAGCAACATGGAGCTGTGGTGGCGGAGATGCAGCGATGAGCCTGGTGGCAGTGACGGGAGCATCCGGAAAAACCGGCTGGCGTGTGGTGGATGAAGCCTTGAAGCGGGGCCTGGCGGTGCGGGCGATCGTGCGGCCCGGCTCGGTGCTGCCAGCGGCCCTGGCTGAAGCAGAGCAGCAAGGGCGGCTCGATGTGCGGCGCCTGGATCTCAGTGCCACCGAGGCCTTGCATGCCGCCCTGAGCGGCTGTGACTCCCTGGTGATCGCCACTGGCGCCCGGCCATCAGTGGATCTGGCCGGCCCCCTCAAGGTGGATGCCTTCGGGGTGCGCGATCAGATCCGCGCCTGTCAGGCGGTGGGCATGAAGCGGGTGGTGCTGGTGAGTTCGCTCTGCGCCGGTCGCTGGCAGCACCCCCTAAACCTGTTTGGCTTGATCCTGGTGTGGAAACGCCTAGGCGAGCGCTGGCTTGAAGAAAGCGGACTCGACTGGACCGTGGTGCGCCCCGGCGGCCTCAGCGAGGACGACAGCCGCAGCGAAAGGGAGGGGGTGGTTTATTCCGGCCCCAACCAGCAGGAGAGCAGCAGCCTGCCCCGCCGCCTGGTGGCCCGGGTGTGCCTAGAGGCCCTGGAAACCCCGGCCGCCAGCGGGCGGATCATCGAAATCACCAGCAGTCCCACCCAGCAGCCCCAAGCCCTCAACCAATGGCTGGAGGCAGCGATCCCGGCTCCCGGCTGAAGCGGGGCAGCACTGGGGCCACACCCCGGCCGTAGGCCAGCCAGCGGAAATCTCCCAGAGCCACGGGGTCTACCAGCCGCAGCAGGGCCTCGCGCCGGGCCAGCACGGTGGCCAGGGCAGCCGGGGCCTCCTGCTGCAGCCCGTGCAGCCGCTCGGCCAAGCCCAGAGCGAGCAGGGCCTGGCCCTGGCGGCACTGGCCCAGGGGCAGCCAGCCGCTGGAGGCGGCGGCGGCATCGACGCTCTCAACACACAAATGGGCTGTGAGATCCCAGGCGCCTGGCTCCAGCAGCGGATCGCCGCTGGCCTGCTGGCCCCGGTATGCCATCAAGGTGCCGCCAGAGCGCTGGGGGGCGTAGTAGCGCCAGGCCTCTAAGGCGTAGTCGATCACCAGCAGCTGGCCCTCGGCCACGGCTGCGGCGCATTCAGCCAGCCAGGGGGCCAGGCCCGGGTGCAGCTCGCTGCACCAGCCGGAAGGGCGCTGGGGCGCTGGGGGCAGGAGTCCGAGGGGCTCGAGTTGGGCGGCCGCTGCCGGCTCCAGGGGCTCGCCGGGCTCCAGCCGCAGCGAGAGCTCCGCCCCAGGGCCATCGTGCAGCGCCACCACTTGCTGGCGCCAGAGAGCCCCGTCCCACTCGATCCGCTCCACCGCCAGGGCATCGAGCACCTCATGGGCGAGCACCACGCCGCGCAGCGGTGATGCCGCCAGCTCGGCGAAGCTGGCCCAGCGACAGGGCAAGGGGCAGTCCTGCAGCAGGGCTCGCTGACGGGCCGCCATGCCCTCGTTGGGCTCCACCAGCACGAGCTCCAGGCGCTGGGCCAGCTGGGGCCAACCAGCCACCAGGGCCTGGGCCAATTGCAGGGCCAAGCTGCCCTCCCCTGGCCCTGCCTCGACCAGGGCCAGGGGCCCGGGACCGGCCGCCAGGGCAGTGAGCCACTCGGCCAGCTGGGGTGCCAGCAGGGCCGCGAAATCAGGGCCGAGGGAGGGGGCGGTGGCGAAATCCCCCGCCGGGCCGATGCGCAGCCGGCCAGCCCCATAGGCGCCGTGCAACGGATCGTGCAACACCCATTCCATGTAGGTGCGGAAAGGGACCGCTGCGCCGACGGCCTCGAGGCGCTGCAGCAGCCAGGGGGGCAAGCTCACGTTCAGACGCCTGCTCAGGGAGAATGCATCTTCGCTGAGGCTGGTGAATGGGTCGCGCTTGGAACGCCGTGCTGCCTGCGCTGGTGTCGCTGTTGCTGGTGTTGGCCTGCTGGCTGGGTGTGGGTATCGCTCCGGCCCAGGCCTACGACAACCCCGACCTCCTACCGGACCACCCCACCCCGGTGATCGACCTGGCCAAGGCCCTCACCGATGGTCAGCGCATCAGCCTGGAAGAAAATCTCACCCGCTTCGAGGCCGATACCGGCTGGAAACTGCGGGTGCTCACCCAGTACGACCGCACCCCAGGCCAGGCGGTGAAGGACTTCTGGAACCTGGACGAACGCAGCCTGCTGCTGGTGGCCGATGAGCGCGGCGGCAACCTGCTCAACTTCAACGTCGGCGATGCCTTATTCGCCCTGATGCCCCGCACCTACTGGGTGGAGCTGCAGACCCGCTTCGGCAACCAGTACTACGTGCGCGACAACGGCCAGGACGCCGCCATTGTCGATGCCCTAGCAGCGGTGGAAATGTGTTTGGAGCGGGGTGGTTGCCAGGTGGTGCCGGGCCTGCCACGCGAGCAGTGGCTGCTCACCCTCTCCACTTCCATGCTCGGCGGCCTGGTGGCGGGCTTCGCTTCCTACCCGCGCAAAGAGGGTCGCAAGGTGGAGTGGGCCTGGGTGCTGCTGCTCTCACCTTTGTGGCTGATCCTGTTTGGCGCACTAGGCCTGGGCCCGATCCTGACCCGCACCAACGACCTGCTGCCGGTTGCCCGCAACACCCTGGCCTTCCTCGGCGCAGCTCTTGGCGCTTACCTAATCGCCGGAGCCACCGTAGGTAAGGCCAGGCTCAAGGATGCCGATCAGGGTTAGAAGCTTCAGCCGGGGTTTTGGCTGCGGCTGCGCGGTCCCAGCTTTTCAAGCCCCTCGAGCTGACAGCGCAAGGAGCCCGCAGGCGCACAGGCGGGCTTGATTTCAGCCCTGGCTATGGACTGGGGCTGCTGATCGCGCAGACGGCTGAGGTTGTCGTCGTAGAAGCGCTTGAGGTCGTGGAAGCGCTTCACCGGCTGGCCGTAGAAGCTGCGGCCAGCGAGGGTGGGAAAGCTGGCCCACTCGGGGGCCAATTTGGCAGCCAGCAAGGGCGAGAACACGCCTTGATCAGCCAGGGCCAGGGCACCACGACGCTGAATTAGGTAGACGGCGCCCTGGTCTTGGACCTGGGGGCCAAAGGCCTCGATTCCCAAGGAGCGCGTAACCATGGTCCAGGTGAAGGGCATGAACTGGTAAGCACCCGCCGCGGCACTGGCATAGCGGGCAGTGCGAACCACCCGGTCGGGATGGCGCTCCAGGGAGGGCATCAGGCCGCCACCAAACATGATCCGGTAGCCGATGTCGTCGCCATCGGCCCAGGTGCCTTCGGCGTAGCGAATGGTGTTGAGCAGGGCGCGGCGCTCAGCCGTGATCGCGAAGATCCGCACCGGTGGTGGGGGCAGGGGCAGGGCCAGAGCCGTGGGGAAGCTGGGCTGAGTGGGCCCGGATGCTTGGAGCAGCTCGGATGCTTGGAGCAGCTCAGATGCCTGGGCTACCGGAGCAGTCAGGGAAAAGGTGCCCAGGCCTACGGCCAAGGCAAGGGCGGATCGAAAACAGGTGCTGGGCAAGGTCATACCGGAGCGGATCAAACGGCAGACCGCCTGCAGGCGGCCAAATCTGAAATGCGAAGAAAAGATTTGTTTGTGCCAATTTGCCTATCAATCCACCCAGACAGGATGGAGTTAGTGCCAATCACATAAGTGTCTACCGGTGTCAACAACTACAGCAAACAGTTCAGATCACTGTGACCCAGGTAAATTGCGCCTGAATTTTTGACTAAAACGAACGGCCCGCTACAAAAGCTGCCAGCGCCTCGGCCGCCTGGACCGCGCCATCGCTAGCCAGTGGCTCACCATTGGGGGGCTGCAAGGGCTGGTCGAGCTGCCAATCCCCCTGGCGGGCCTGCTCCTGGCTGAGCAGCCGGTGCCAGCCGTGGCGCAGCAAAGCCGCCTCCAGCACGGGCGCTTCGGCAAAACCCTCGCGATGCACCAAATGCACCCCCACGCCGGCGCTCAAGGCCTCGCAAAAGGAGCTATACCCGGGCTTGGTGATTAGGCGGGCGCAGTACCCCAAAACCTCCAGCGGTCTCACCCCAGCAGGCAGCAGGCGGCAGTTGGCAGCTGAGGCCAGGCGGGGATCCGGGCTAATAAACACGTGATCGGGCCAGAGCTGCAGCAACTCCGGATCCAGGTCGTAGCCCAGCCCCCCAAAACTCACCAGCACGCAACGATCACGCTCTTCCGGCAACTGCAGCTGGCGGGCCAGGCTGCCTGGCTCAAGCCGGGGGCTGCCGGCGGTGAGCCCAATCGCCAGCTCGGGGATGCCCCAGTCGATCGGCATCGCCAGGGGACAGCGCAGCAACAGGTCGCCCTGGCGGTAGGCCGCCAGGCAAAGGTCGGCCCAGGGGCTGAAAGCGGCACCCATCGCCCCGTAGATAGCCTCCCAGCCAAAGCTGGCCAGCCAGATCAGAGGCGCCCCGAGGCCTCGAGCCAAGGCCGCCGCCGCTGGGGGCACGTCTGCAAGCACAAGCAGCGGCATCGCTTGGGCCGCCAGCCAGGCCTGCTCAGCCGCCAGCTGGGCGGGCAGCTCAGCTTCCAGGGCCGATAGGGCGGCCAGGGTTGCCCCAGCGTCTGCTCCAAGGGCATCGGCCTGCACCACGCCCACGTCCCAACGACAGGGGCGGTGTTCAAAGGGCACGGGCCCCAGGGCAGAGCGCAGAAAGGCCTCAGGTAGGGCCGTGGACAACACCAAGCGCCAGTGGGGCCGCAGCCCATGCAGGGCTGTTAAAACGGAAGCGGTGCGGGAGCCATGGCCAAAACCATGGGCACTGACGCAGGCATAAATCAGCACGGCGCCAGTTCGGGAGCTGGGTTGGGGGCCGGGTTAGGGGCCGGGTTGGGAGCAGTCCAGAGGCGCTCTTCGTAGAGCAGCTCACCACCCAGGCCAAACCAGCGATGGCTGGCACTCACGACCTCCTGGCCCACCAGCTCCACCCAGCTGAAGTGCCGCAGGGCCTGGCCGGCGCCATCGGTGCCATGGCGGGGAACGCAGGCGGTGTTGAGGTAGGAGGTACCGGCCCGGTCGCGGCAGAAGCTTTGGCGATCCCCCTGGCCGCGCCTAAGGGCGTGGTGCATATGCCCAAACACCACCAACGGCACCGGGCGATTGAGGCGGATCTGGCGGATGGCCAGGGCTAGGTCGAGATCACCCCAGTCGCAGGCGGGTGGCTTCCAGTCGCGGCCGCAGGGGGAGGTGGCATCGCTGCCGAGTCCGGAGGGTCCGCTATGGCTCAGCAACACCAGGGGCCAGTCGGTGGGTGCGGTGGCGGCGGCGGCCGTGATCCGATCGGCCGACTCCTGCAAGCTCACCGGACCGAAGGCAGCCAGCGCCGCCCGAGAAAGCTTGAAGCCACCGCCGGCGGTTGCCGGCCGCCCCCCCACCACCGCCAGATCCGGCGGGCTCAGGGCTCGCATTTTCCAGCCGCAGTGAACCTCTCCCAGCAGGTCGATCTGGTGCTGCAGCGTGCGCCCAGAAGCGTCCTTGCCGGTGTCGTGGTTGCCAAGGATGCAGGCCACTGGCATGGGCAGTTGGCGCAGCAGGGCCGGAATTCGCTGCTGACCATCGCTTAGGTCGCCCACGACGAGCAGTGCATCGGGGGCCAGGCAGTCCAGCAGCGCATGGTCGCTGTGGTCCCATTCACCATGCAGATCTCCGGCGATGGCAATGCGGAGCGTTTTACCCCCGCCGGATACCGCCATCACTGCTGCCTAGGCTCATGCCATCCTGCATCAGCTGAGGCCCTCGGTTGGTTTTCACCGCCACCAATAACCACGCACCGCAAGATCTGCCCGCCGCTATCAGCGCCCTGAAGCAGGAGCGCAAGGCCGTGATCCTGGCGCACTATTACCAAGACGAAGCCGTTCAGGACATCGCCGACTTCATCGGCGACTCGCTAGAGCTCTCGCGCAAGGCCGCCGCCACCGACGCCGAGGTGATCGTGTTCTGCGGCGTTCACTTCATGGCGGAGACCGCCAAGATCCTCAGCCCGGACAAAACCGTGCTGCTGCCAGATCTGGAGGCCGGCTGCTCGTTGGCGGATGCCTGCCCGGCAGAGGAGTTTGCCGCCTTCCGCGCCGAGCATCCAGACCACATCGCCGTGAGCTACATCAACTGCTCGGCGGCAGTGAAAGCCCTCAGCGACCTGATCTGCACCAGCAGTAACGCGGTGGATCTGGTGAAGCAGCTGCCAGCCGACCGGCCGATCCTGTTTGCCCCCGACCAAAACCTGGGCCGCTGGGTACAGCGCCAGAGCGGCCGTCAGCTCACCCTCTGGCCAGGCAGCTGCATCGTGCATGAGACCTTCAGCGAACAAGCCTTGCTGCAGCTGAAGCTCGAGCACCCAGCGGCTGAGGTGCTGGCCCATCCCGAGTGCCAGCAACACCTGCTGGACCTGGCCGACTTCATCGGCTCCACCAGCGCCCTTTTGCGTCAAGCAGAGCAGAGCCCCGCCACCAGCTTCATCGTGCTCACCGAGCCGGGGATCTTGCACCAGATGCGGCTGAAGCTGCCCCAAAAGACCTTTTTCGAGGTGCCCGGCGCCGACGGCTGCAGCTGCAACGCCTGCCCCTACATGCGGCTCAACACCTTGGAAAAGGTGTGGCGGTGCCTCGATCGGATGGAGCCGGAGATCGTGATGGATGAGGCGCTGCGGCTAAGGGCCCTGGCACCGATCGAAAAAATGTTGGACATGAGCCGCTGAGCCGCCGCCAGGGCAGATACCTAAACAGAGAGTTCGCCTTAGGCAATGCTCCCTAAGGTGCCCCCATGCGCACTGTCACCTTCGCCAATAGCGACTCCATGCCCCTGCTGGGGCTTGGCACCTGGAAATCGGCTCCGGGTGAAGTGGGGGCCGCGGTGCGAGAGGCCATCCGGCTGGGCTACCGCCACATCGACTGTGCCAGCGTTTACGGCAACGAGCCAGAGGTGGGCGAGGCGATCCGCGGCGCCATCGATGCCGGCGAGGTGAAGCGGGAGGAGCTATGGATCACCTCCAAGCTCTGGTGCAATGCCCATGGACGGGACAACGTCGCAGCGGCGCTGCGCCACACCCTCACTGATCTCGGCCTGGCGTGGCTGGATCTCTATTTGATCCACTGGCCTGTGCCGATCAAGCAAGGCGTGGCCTTTCCCACCAGCGGCGATGACCTGCTGCCACCGGCGCAGGTGCCGCTCGAATCCACCTGGGAGGGAATGGAAGCGGCCCTGGAGGCGGGCCTCACGCGCCATATCGGCGTGAGCAATTTCTCCAGCCGCAAGCTCCACGATCTACTCGCCCACTGCCGGATCCGGCCGGAGGTGAATCAGGTGGAACGGCACCCCCTACTGCAACAGCCAGCCCTGGTGGCTGACTGCGCAGCCGAGGGCGTTCACCTCACCGCCTACTCGCCGCTCGGCTCCCAGGACCGGCCCGCCGCCCTCAAGGGCGCCGATGAACCGGTGCTGCTGGAAAACCCATTGATCGGCGCGATCGCCGCGGAACATGGCTGCAGCCCCGCCCAGGTGCTGATCGCCTGGCAGCTGCAGAGCGGCATCTCCACCATTCCCAAATCGGTGCGCCCGGCGCGGCTGCTGGAAAACCTGGCGGCAGCGGAGATCACACTCACACCGGCCGATCTCGAGCGGATCGCCTCGCTGGATCAGCACCTCCGCCTGGTGGATGGATCGTTCTGGCTGCTGGAGGGCGGCCCCTGGTCGCTGCAGACCCTTTGGGACGAAACCTGAGGACCTCTTCCCATGCCCCTCCCCACCGGCAGCCTGCTGGAGCACACCCCCCAGGGGCTCTACTGCCGGGCGGCGGCAGCCTGGATAGACCCCGTGGGGCCCGTGCCTCGGGCCCTGATCACCCACGCCCACGCCGACCACGCCCGGCCCGGCTGCGGCGAATATTGGGCGGTGGGGGCCAGCGAAGCAATCCTGCGGCAACGCCTGGGGGCCACGATCAACCTGATCCCGGTCGACTACGGCGCCGCCCATCGCATTGGTGAGGCCCGGGTGTCGTTTCACAGCGCGGGGCATGTGCTGGGCAGCGCCCAGATCCGACTGGAGGCGGGCAGTGAGAGCTGGCTGGTGAGCGGCGATTACAAGCGCTGCGCCGACCCCAGCTGCTCCCCGTTTGAGCCGGTGCAGGCAGACGTATTTATTACTGAGGCCACCTTCGGCCTGCCGATCTATCGCTGGCAGAACGGCGCCGAGGTGGCCGGCGAGATCCTGAGCTGGTGGCAGGCGGCGCCGGAGCGCCCTTCGATCCTCTTTGCCTATGCCTTCGGCAAGGCCCAGCGGCTGCTGGCGGAGCTAGCCGCCATCGGCGTCAAAGATGAGATCCTGTTGCACGGCGCCGTGGAGGCCCTGATGCCGGCCTACCGGGAAGCGGGGGTGCGGCTGCCGCCCACCCTGCCGGTGAGCGCAATCGCCAAGGGGGAATCGCTGGCGGGCCGCCTGGTGATTGCGCCGCCTTCGGCCCACCGCTCGCTGTGGATGAAGCGCTTCAAACTGCCGCAAACGGCCTTCGTGAGCGGCTGGATGGCGGTACGCGGCGCCCGCCGCCGTCGCGGCTATGAGCGCGGCTTCGTGCTGAGTGACCATGCCGACTGGCCCGGCCTGATCCAGAGCGTGCAGCAGAGCTGCGCCCGGCAGGTGTACGTGACCCACGGCAACAGCGAAGGCCTAGCCCGCTACCTGCGGGAGGTGGAAGGGATCAGCGCCGAACCGCTGGCGGGCTGAGACCGGCATGCGTCGCTTCGCCGATCTCTACAGCGCCCTTGATGCCAGCAGCGGCACCCAGGCCCGGGTGGATGCCCTCGTCGCCTACTTCAGTGGTGTTGATGCCGCCGATGGCGCCTGGGCCCTGCACGTGCTGCTGGGCAAGCAGGGCAAGCGCCTGATCACCGGACGGAGGCTGCGCCAGATCTGCCTGGAGGAATCCCCCCTGCCGGAGTGGTTATTCGACGACTGCTACGCCCACGTTGGTGATTCGGCCGAAACGATCACCCTGCTCTGGGCCCAGGTGGGCGCTGGGGCAAGCGAACCCCTGCAGCACTCCCTGCAGCACTGGATGGAGCAGCTGCTGCCGGCCGCCGCCGCCTTAGAGGGCAGCGAGCAGGCAGAAGCGGTGCGGCAGCTTTGGCGGGGCCTGAGCAGATCCGAACTGCTGGTAGCCAACAAGTTGCTCACCGGTGGCCTGCGGGTGGGCGTGGCCCAGGGGCTAGTGGTGCGCGCCCTGGCACGCCTCAGCGGGCTGGAGGAAGCGCAGCTGCAGCACCGGCTGATGGGCGGCTTCAAGCCCAGTGCTACCGCCCTCACCGCCCTGCTGGCCCCAGCCGATGGAGCCGAAGCGGTGCCCAGCCGCCCCTACCCCTTTTACCTGGCATCGCCCTTGGAGCAGCAGCCGGCCGGCGCCGCCAGCGACTGGCAAGCGGAGTGGAAGTTCGACGGCATCCGCGGCCAGCTGATCCGCCGCGCCAACGAGGTTTTTTTATGGAGCCGTGGCGAAGAATTAATCGGTGACGCCTTCCCCGAATTGCTCGCAGCGGCAGGGTGCCTGGCCAACGGCACCGTGCTCGACGGCGAGATCCTGGTGTGGCCCGCAGGCTCCGACCAGCCCGCCCCCTTCGCCCAGCTGCAGCGCCGCCTGGGCCGCAAAGCGCCAGGGCGCAAGCTGCTGGCCGAGTGTCCGGCGGCCTTCGTGGCCTACGACCTGCTGGAGCTGGGGGGCGACGACCTGCGCCAGCGCCCCCTGAACCAGCGCCGTTCAGCCCTGGAGGAGCTGCTCCAAGACCTGCCTGAAACGACACCCACCCTGGCAGCCGGGCTCCTGCGCCTATCGCCCCGCCTACCCCTAACGGCCTGGGAGCAGCTGGAGCCGCTGCGCTTGCAGGCCGCCAGCGCCGCCGCCGAAGGCCTGATGCTCAAGAGCATGGCCTCGCCCTACCTGGCCGGCCGCAAGCGGGGCCAGTGGTGGAAGCACAAGCGCGATCCCTACACGCTCGATGCGGTGCTGCTCTACGCCCAGGCCGGCAGTGGCCGCCGCGCCAACCTGTTCACCGATTACACCTTTGGGCTCTGGAACGCCGAGGGGGAGTTGGTGAGTTTCGCCAAGGCCTACTCCGGCCTCAACGATGACGAGATCACGGCGCTGGATCGCTGGATCCGCAGCCACACCAGCGAGCGCTTCGGGCCAGTGCGGGCGGTGCAGCCGGTGCAGGTTTTCGAGCTGGCCTTTGAGGGGCTGCAGCGCTCCAGCCGCCACAAGAGCGGCATCGCCGTGCGCTTTCCCCGCATAGCCCGCTGGCGCCACGACAAACCGGCCAGCGAAGCCGACACCCTGGCTATCGCCCTGGGGTTGCTAGACCAGTGAAAGGGGTTTAGGCCGGCAAAGCCATATCCAGCCAAGCCATATCCAGCCAAAATGATGACTCGGGGGACAGCCGCCCACGATCTCTGGCCATGTCGGCCTATCACAAAGCCATTTTTACGCCCTCGAAGCGAGGGGGGCTTGAGAGATTGTGCAGATAGCGCAGTTTCTGCTGGTTGGACCACGTCTTGGACGTCCATGAGTCAAAAATGAGGGGGGGTTACAAAGCTTCATAAATACCGCGGGTTGTTTGATGAGCTACCAGATCCTCCCACTCCTAACCGTCATAGACGAGGGCCAAAGCCTGACGACGATGGTTCACACCACCGGTGTAGCCGCGGGAACGTTGCTCTACTGGTCGCTCGGCGGCGCCAACATCACCGACAATGATTTCGCTACTGGCGGCCTCACGGGAGAGGGAACGGTCATTACCGATGCCAGCGGTAAAGGCATGCTTTCCCTCTCGCACCGGATCGCCAACGATGTGCTCACCG
>NZ_JAGQCR010000042.1:0-17204 GCF_024346295.1 Cyanobium sp. BA20m-14 | reverse complement strand
AGGGGTGGCAGGTCCTCCTCGAAGTCAACCCGCGCCTCCAGCTCCGCCAGCTGATCCAGCAACCGGCCCCGCAGCTGGCCAATGCGCCGCGCCAGGCCCCCATCGAGTCCCGCCATCGCCAGCTGGGCCGCCCGCCGGCTGCGGGCGGTGATCAGTTCACTGATGGCTTCGGCGCGGGTGAGGTCAAGGCGCCCGTTCAGGAAGGCCCGCTGGCTGAACTCCCCCGGCAGGGCCCGCCGCGCCCCGGCCGCCAGCACCAGCTCCAGCACCCTCTGCACAGCGATCAGGCCGCCGTGGCAGTGGAACTCCACCACATTTTCGCGGGTGAAGCTGCGCGGTGAGAGCATCAGCAGCAGCAGGGCCTCATCCACCCGCTCGCCGCTGGCCGGATCCACCACATGGCCGTAGAGCACCCGGTGGCTCTCCCACGGTTGCTGGCCAGGAGCCACAAACAGCCGCCGCCCGATCGCCTCGGCCTCGGGGCCGGAGATTCGTACGATTGCCACACTGCCCTGCCCGGGCGCCACCGCCGTAGCTACCGCTGCGATGGTGCCTGAGACTTCCATGCCCCCATTCCAACCCGCCGCCGCCCCCAGGGCTGCTCAGGGGTTAGCCAGCCCCGGAAACACCATTAGGTCGATGTGGCCACCTTCCGGGTGGCGCCACTCGCGAAACTCCTCTGCCAGGGCGTGCTGCTCCCGGGGGAGAGATTGGGCCTGGAGATCCTGGAGGCGCTGATGCACCAGGTCGAGGGTTTCATCGATCAGCTGGGCCGCTTGCTCGGAGGTCATGGCTGGCTATCCCTCAGGTGGGGTGGTTGTAGGTAACCAGGCCTAACCGGGCTGTAACTACGGCAACGCCAATCAGAAACCGCTGACCAGCAAGCCATGGGCCAGCTGGTCAACCGTCCCATGGCCATGGCGGCCAACGGCTGTGAATCGCACCATCACCCCATGGATAAGCTTCTCGAGTTCCGCTCTGCCAACAAGCAGTCTGGACGGGCCCAGCGATCTCCAAACTGGTCCAAAACCGACTCCCAGGAGCTCCGCAAAGGATTGCTGTTGAGCATCGCCGGGGCAGCCGCTTTGGCAAGCCTGTTTGGTCTCGCCCACTTTGTGAAGCTCGATAGCCTGCTGGTTGCAAGCCAGGCGATCTACAACCTGATCAGCGGTGTTCACATCATGGCCAAAGGCCTGGTGCGCCTGCTGCTCGGGGTTGCCCAGATGCTCGGCTTCGCAGCCCTGGCCGTGGTGGCAGTGACAGCCGTGCTCTCACTCGCCAGTGGAGCTGTGCGGATCGGCTGGAAACTGCTACCCCAGCATGAATCCACCTGGGAACTGCTGGCGAATGGCCTCAACGGCATCACCGATTTGCTGATCCTGCCGCTGCGGCGCCCGAAGGCAACTCGCCAGGCCAACTCCCGCCGTGCCGCCTCCAACCAGAAAGCTGCCTGATTGCGATGGAGCCAGCGGGCAGCGGCTGTATCGATGGGGTGCCACTCACCCCCAAAAACATCCGGCATCAAAGCCAGCCAATTTTCAGCTGCTTGGCCGAGGAAAGACAACACCGCAAGGAAAGGCTGGCCGGCGCCCTGCGCATCTTTGGCCGCCTTGGCTTCGGCGAAGGGGTCGCCGGGCACATCACCGCCCGGGATCCGGAATATCCAGACCACTTCTGGGTGAACCCCTTCGCCCATTCATTTCGGCGGATGAGAGTCAGCGACCTGATCCTGGTGAACCATGCCGGCGAGGTGGTGATCGGCAACCGTCCGGTCAACCGGGCGGCCTTCGTGTTGCATGCCGCGATCCATCAGCGTCGACCGGAAGTGAATGCCGCGGCCCACGCCCATTCCCCTTACGGCAAGGCCTTTGCCAGCTTGGGCCGGCGCCTCAATCCGATCACGCAGGATGCCTGCATGTTCTTCAACGACCACGCCTTGATCAGCGAAGACGGCGGCAAGGTGGTGCTGGAAGAGGAATCCGGCCAGAGCTTCGCCAGGCACTTTGATCACGGCAAAGCAGCCATCCACCAGAATCACGGCCTGCTCAGCGTGGGCGAGAGCGTTGATGCGGCGGCGTTCTGGTTCATCGCCATGGAACGCTGCTGCCAGAGCCAGCTGCTTGCGCAGGCGGCGGGTGAACCCCAGCTGATCCGAAACGAGTGGGCCGAATACACCCACGCCAGAATCGGCACGGAGCAGGCCGGCTGGCTGAATTTTCAATCCCTCTGGGACGAGATCAGCAGCAGCGACCCCGACCTCTTCGACTAGGGCCACTGGTGCGAAGATCAAAGTCCCTCAACAACTACCTGTGGCAGCACCCAAGGGATCCTCTGGCTCGGCACTCTCCGGCCTGCTGCTGGTGCTGGGTTCCCTGGGGGGCCTGGCCCTACTGGGCTGGCTGACGGTGGTGATGCTCGACCTGAAGCACCTCAACACCGGCGGCTTCACCTTGCCTTAAAGCTTCAATTTGCCCTTAATCCGGCCGGGCCTAGCCGATCCCGGTGCGGGCGATGTCAAGCACGTCGGCCATAGAACGGATCTGGCCGATGGTGCTGGCCAGCTGGCCGGAACTGTCGAGCTCCACCCGCAGGTCAATGCGGGCCGGCTTCCCGGGAGTGGTGCGCACCCGGGCATCACTGACGTTGATGCGGTGGTCGGAGAGGCGGGTGAGGATGTCCTTGAGCACGCCAACTCGATCGAGCACCTCGATGCGCAACTGCACCGGATAACGTCGCGGGCTGGCTTGCACCGCAGGGTTCCAGCGCACCGGCAGGCGCCGTTCGGCCGGCACCTGGCCCAGGTTGGAGCAGTCCTGGCGATGGATGGTGATGCCGTGGTTGCCCAGGGCCACCGCCCCCAAGATCGGCTCCCCAGGCAGGGGGGTGCAGCACCCCCCCAGCCGATAGTCGAGGCCTTCTAGGCCCAGGATTGCACTGGTGCCCGCCGGCGACGAAGGCAGGAGATCGGGATGGGCAGCGTGAGCTGAAAGCTCGGCGGCGACCTGCTCATTGCTGGGCACCGGCACAGCGGCGGCGCTGGCCAGGCGCAATTCCTCCCGCAGCCGATTTAGCAACTGGTGCAGCGTGACCCCACCAAAGCCGAGGGATGCCAGCAGATCCTCAGTGCCGGCAAGGTTGCAACGGCGGGCCACCCGGGCGATCGCCTCGCCGCTGAGCAGGGCATCGAAGCCGTCGCGACCCAGTTCGCGCTCCAACATCTCGGTGCCGCGCAGGATGTTCTGGTCGCGATGGCTCGTCTTGTACCAATGGCGGATGCGGTTGCGGGCCGTGGGGGTGGCCACGAAATTGAGCCAGTCGAGGCTCGGGTGCGCCGTCTTGGCGGTGATCACCTGCACGAAATCGCCGTTCTGTAGCGGGGTGGCCAGGGGGCAGAGGCGATCGTTGATGCGCACTCCCTGGCAGTGGTTGCCGATCTCGGAATGGATCCGGTAGGCGAAATCAACGGCGGTGGAACCCTTGCGCAGCCCCACCACATCGCCATTGGGGGTGAACACGAACACCTCCTCGTCGAAGAGGTCCTCCTTGATGGAACGCAAAAAATCGCTGCTGTCCTTGCCACCGTCGTCCTTCTGCCAATCCACCAGCTGGCGCAGCCAGTTGAAGCGCTCCGCATCGGCCCCGGAGGCCGCCGGTGAACCGCCCTCCTTATATTTCCAATGGGCGGCGATGCCGTACTCGGCCACCCGGTGCATCTCGGTGGTGCGGATCTGCACCTCGATCGGCCGATGGCGACCGATCACCGCCGTATGCAGCGACTGGTAGCCATTGGGCTTGGGTAGGCCGATGTAGTCCTTGAAGCGGCCGGGAATCGGCCGGAAGGTGTCGTGGACAACCGCCAGGGCCCGGTAGCAGCCCTCCAGGTTGGGGCAGAGGATCCTGAGAGCGGCCACGTCGATGATTTCGTGGAACGCCTTCTGCTGGCGCTGCATTTTGCTCCAGATGCCGTAGAGGTGCTTGGGCCGGCCACTCACCTCACAGTTGTGCAGCCCCGCGGCGGCGAGGCGATCCCGCAGCAACTGCACGGTCACCCCCAGGCGCTCTTCCCGGTCACTGCGCTTGGTCGCCACCTGCTTCTGAATGTCGCGGTAGGCCTCGGGCTCGAGGATTTTGAAGGCCAGATCCTCCAGCTCCCACTTGAGCCTGCCAATCCCCAGCCGGTTGGCGAGGGGGGCATAGATCTCCCGGGTTTCGCGGGCGATGCGCTGCTGCTTCTCGGGCTTGAGGGCCGCCAGCGTGCGCATGTTGTGGAGGCGGTCTGCCAACTTCACCAGCACCACGCGGATGTCGCTGGCCATGGCCAAAAACATGCGACGCAAATTTTCTGCCTGGGCCTCGGTGTAGTTGGTGAAATGGATCCCGCCCAACTTGGTGACCCCCTCCACCAGGGCCCGCACCTCGGCGCCGAAGCGAGCCTCGATCTCATCGGGGGTGACGCCGGTGTCCTCGACCACGTCGTGCAGGAAGCCGGCGGCGATTACCCCTGCACTGGCGCCGGTCTCCCGCAGCAGATCGGCAACGGCGATCGGATGGATGATGTAGGGCTCGCCCGTGGCCCGCAACTGGCCCTGGTGATGGCGGTAGGCGTAATCGAAGGCGCAGGCGAGCAGCAGCTCGGGGTCCGTAGGGCAGCTGTTGTCCTGGCCCGGCGGCACGTGCTCTAGGCAGCGCTGCAGCCACTCGGGCAGGGGCACGCCATAGTCAGCAGGGGGGCGGATCGATCGGTCCTGATCAAGATCGGCAACCGCCTTGAGCATTCCGCCCTGTGGATTTCCCCCATCGTATGCAGATACTGCCTAGCTGGAGACCATGACCAGCCCCGTGCTTGCGATTGACCACCTGGTGGTGCGCTATCCGGGCTGCGACCAGCCCACCCTTGATGGGCTGACCCTGAGCCTGAGCCCAGGTCAGAGGCTGGCCCTGGTCGGGCCCTCCGGCTGCGGCAAGAGCACCGTGGCCCGGGCGGTGCTGCAGCTCCTGCCCCCAGGCAGCCAGTGCAGCGGCGGGCTACTGCTGGCGGGGCAGGAGCCCGGCCGGCTGCAGCGGCCGGCCCTGCGCCAACTGCGCGGCGAGGCGGTGGGCCTGGTTTTCCAGGACCCCATGACCCGGCTCAACCCCCTGCTGACCATCGGCGACCACCTGGGGGACACCCTGGCCGCCCACCGGCCCCGCTGGCGGCGGCGCCAGGTGCGAGAACGGGCCGAGGAGCTGCTGACCAGGGTCGGCATCAACCCCCAGCGCTACGGCAGCTACCCCCATGAAGTCAGCGGCGGCATGCGTCAACGGCTGGCGATCGCCCTGGCCATGGCCCTCACTCCGCCCCTGGTGATCGCCGACGAGCCCACCACCAGCCTGGATGTGGCCATCGCCGGCCAGGTGATGGGGGAGCTCAGCGCACTTTGCAGCGAAGCGGGCAGCGCCCTGCTGCTGATCAGCCACGACCTGGCCCTTGCAGGCCGCTGGTGCGACCAGATCGCCGTGCTGGACCAGGGCCGCCTGATCGAGCAGGCCCCCGCCCAACAACTGCTCACCGCCCCGGCCTCCCCCCTGGCCCAGCGGCTGGTGGCCAAGGCGCGGCAGCGGGAGGGGGCCCAGAGTGCGATGCCCGCACCGGCGCCGGCCCTGCTGGAGCTGGAGGAGTTGCGCAGCTGGCACCCGCTGCCCTCCCTGCCCTGGCAACGCCGCTGGCTCAAAGCGGTGGACGGGGTGAGCCTGAGGCTGCAGCGGGGCGAAACCATTGGCCTGGTGGGGGCATCAGGCTGCGGCAAGAGCACCCTCTGCCGAGCCCTGATGGGGTTGGCACCGGTGCGGGGCGGCACGGTGCGACTCGAAGGCCGCAACCTGCTGGCCCTGCGCGGCCAGGCCCTACGCCAGGCGCGACGGGGCCTGCAGATGGTTTTTCAAGACCCCCTGGCCTGCCTCAACCCCCAGATGGTTGTGGTCGAAGCCATCGCCGATCCCCTGCTGATCCACGGCCTGGCCAGCCGTAACCAGGCCCGCCGCCGGGCCCGGGAACTCCTCTCTGCCGTGGGGCTGACCCCAGCTGAAGCCTTCGAAAACCGCCTGCCCAGCCAGCTCTCGGGCGGCCAGCAGCAGCGGGTGGCCATCGCCCGGGCCCTGGTGCTGGAGCCAAAAGTGCTGCTCTGCGACGAGAGCGTCAGCATGCTGGACGCCGAAGTGCAGGCCGACGTGCTGGCCCTGCTGCGAGATCTGCAGCAGCGGCTGGGCCTGGGCCTGCTGTTTGTCACCCACGACCTGTCGGTAGCCAGCGGCTTCTGCCACCGGGTGATTGTGCTCGACGGCGGCCTGATCGTGGAGGAGGGCCCGGGCGCCCGGTTGCTGAGCCATCCCCAGGCGGCCATCACCCGCAAGCTTGTGGAGGCCTGCCCGCGGCTGCCTAGCGTCGCCTGAGCGCCGCCAGCAAGCGCTCAAACAGCTCCGGCAGGGGCGCCTCGCACACGATCCGCTCGCCGTGGATCGGGTGGTTGAGCCCAAGCTGCACGGCATGGAGGGCCTGGCCGGGCATATCCAGCGGCAGCTTGCGGCAGCGGGAGTACACCGGGTCACCCACGATCGGATGGCCCAGGTGGGCGCAGTGCACCCGGATCTGGTGGGTGCGGCCGGTATCCAGCTTGAAACGCAGGAGGGAGTAGTCGCCCAGCCGCTCCACCAGGCGCCAGTGGGTGCAGGCGTGGCGGCCCGAGTCGTCGTGGACTACGGCGTATTTCTTGCGGTCGGCTGGGTGGCGGCCGATGGGGGCCAAGACCGTGCCGGAATCGGCCGTAGGCACCCCGTGCACCACCGCCAAATACTGGCGCGAGGCGATCCGCTTCTGGATCTGCACCTGCAGCTTCACCAGCGCCTCCTGGCTCTTGGCCACCACGATGCAGCCCGTCGTGTCCTTGTCGAGCCGGTGCACGATGCCGGGCCGCAGCTCCCCGCCGATGCCGGGCAGGTCGGGGCAGTGGTGCAGCAGGCCATTCACCAGGGTGCCGTCCCTGTTGCCGGGCGCCGGATGCACGGTGAGCCCGGCGGGCTTATTGAGCACGATCAGATGGGAGTCTTCATAGAGCACATCCAGGGGCATGGCCTGGGGCACCAGATAGGGCAGGGGCTCCGGCGGCGGCATCCACAGCGCCACGCTGTCGCCCTGGCGCAGGGGGGTCTTGGCCCGGCCGGTGACCCCATTGACCCGCACATAGCCGGCCTCGATGAACTTCTGGATCCGGGCCCGGCTCTGCTCCGGTCGCTGGGCCACCAGCCAGCGATCCAGCCGCATCGGCAGGGGCTTGGGGTAGATGAGCGTGAGTAGCTCGCCCTCGCCTTCGCCGAAATCGCTCACGGCAGCTCCAGAGCGATCGCCCCCAGCCGGCCACAGCGAAAATCATCGAGCAGCTTGGTGGCCATGCGCAGGCTGTCGCCACTGGTATGGCGCTCGGCGGCGGCGGCCAGCCAGCCATGGGCATCAGGCTGAAAAGCCGGGCCGTCAAGATTCCGTACATCCTGTACAGAATTCTGCACAGCTAATCCGTAGCGGCGCTCCAGCAGGCCGTGGGGCACTCCAGCGGCGGGAAGCTGCTCCAATCCGGTTAGCAGAGCCACAAAGGCCAGGGCAGCGGCCTCGTTGTCATAAGCCGCCTGGCCAATGTCATCGCAGAGGGCCAGGCGCAGGGCTGCCTGCTGGTCGTCTAGGCGGGGCGGCAGCACGCCTGGGGCATCTAGCAGGTCGAGGTCCTGGCCCAGCCGCACCCAACGCAGGCTGCGGGTCACTCCGGCCCGGCGGGCGCTGTCTACCACCTTCTGGCGCACCAACCGGTTGATCAGGGCCGACTTGCCCACGTTGGGGAAGCCCAGCATCAGGGCCCGCACCGGCCGCGGCTTCATGCCCCTGCCGGCCCGGCGGGCATTGAGGGCCTCCCCGGCCCGGATCGCCGCCTGTTGCAGCTGCTTGACGCCGGTGCCCACCTTCGCGTCACACCACCAGCAGGTCTGCTCCTGGGCCCGGAACCAGGCGGTCCAGGCCTGGCGCACCGGCGCCGGAATCATGTCGACCCGATTGATCACCAGCAGGTGCTGCTTGTTGCCGATCCAGCGCTGCAGCCGGGGGTGGGAGGTGGCCAGCGGAATGCGTGCGTCGCGCACCTCGATCACCAAATCCACCTTGGCGAGATTTGCGTTGAGGGCCCTCTCCGCCTTGGCGATGTGGCCCGGATACCACTGGATCGCCGGGGCATTGACGCTGAGTTGCGTCACCTAGGGCACCACCAGCACCGGACAGGGAGCCAGCTGGATCACCCTCGCCGCGGTGCTCTGTTGGTCGCTCTCGATCGCGATGCCGCGGGTGCCCATCACGATCACATCGGCATTGATCTCATCTGCCACATCACCGATCACAAAAGCTGGCATGCCCTCACGCTCGATCACCCGGCAGCTCACCCCAGCCTGCTCAAACCGGGCCCGGGCCTGCTGGAGCAGCTCGGCGGTGGCCGCCGGGTCGTCCTGGCCGGGCTCCACCACCGAGAGCAGCACCAGGGAGCTGGCGTGCTGCTGGGCCAGTTTCAGGGCCACCGCCGCCGTTTCCAAGGCCTGACGGCTCTGGTCGATGGGAAAAAGAACGGTTTCAAACATGGCGCGGGTTACGCAGACAGGGCCGTTAAGGGCTGGGAAATTTCAGTCTGGAGGGCGCTCCGGAATCCGGCCAGGGCGGCCGGGTGGGGGAAAGCCGAAGGGAGGCAAGTGGGAGTTCAAGTGGGAGGGCAAGAGGGAAGCCAGGGGCGGGTCGGGGGCTAACCTCCCCCGGCAATTCCCTATCACCTGGAGCCCCATGGCGAAGCGATCCCTGGCCAGCCTTTCGGCCGATGATCTCCGCGGCAAGCGCGTGCTGGTGCGGGTTGACTTCAACGTACCGCTCGATGACGCCGGCGCCATCACCGACGACACCCGCATCCGGGCGGCCCTGCCCACCATCGCCCACCTGCGCGACAACGGCGCCAAGGTGATCCTGGCAGCCCACTTCGGCCGGCCCAAGGGCCAGGTGAACGAGGGCATGCGCCTCACCCAGGTGGCCGCCCGCCTCAGCGACCTGCTGGGCGTGCCCGTCACCAAGACTGAAAGCTGCATCGGCCCCGACGCCGAGGCCAAGGTGGCCGCCCTGGAGGAAGGCGGTGTGGTGTTGCTCGAGAACGTGCGCTTCTTCGCTGAGGAAGAGAAGAACGAGGCCGAATTTGCCCAAAAATTGGCCTCCCTTGCTGAGGTTTACGTAAACGACGCGTTCGGCGCCGCCCACCGGGCCCACGCCTCCACCGAGGGGGTTACCAAGTTCCTCAATCCCAGCGTGGCCGGCCACCTGATGGAGAAGGAGCTGGCCTACCTACAGGGCGCCATCGATGCGCCCAAGCGCCCCCTGGCGGCAATCGTGGGTGGCTCCAAGGTGAGCAGCAAGATCGGCGTGCTGGAAGCCCTGATCGACAAGTGCGACAAGATCCTGATCGGCGGCGGCATGATCTTCACCTTCTACAAGGCCCGTGGCCTCTCGGTGGGCAAGAGCCTGGTGGAAGAGGACAAGCTGGAGCTGGCCCGGGAACTCGAGGCCAAGGCGGCCGCCAAGGGCGTGCAGTTCCTGCTGCCCACCGATGTGGTGCTGGCCGACAACTTCGCCCCCGATGCGAATAGTCAGATCGCCAAAGTGGAGGAGATCCCCGACGGCTGGATGGGCCTCGACATCGGCCCCGACTCCCTGAAGGTGTTCCAGGCGGCCCTGGCCGACTGCAAGACCGTGATCTGGAACGGACCGATGGGCGTGTTCGAGTTCGACAAGTTTGCCGCTGGCACCAACGGCATCGCCCACACCCTGGCGGAGCTGAGCGCCACCGGCACGATCACAATCATCGGTGGCGGCGACTCGGTGGCCGCCGTGGAGAAGGTGGGCGTGGCCGAGAAGATGAGCCACATCTCCACCGGCGGTGGCGCCAGCCTGGAGCTGCTCGAAGGCAAGGTGCTCCCCGGCGTGGCAGCCCTCGACGAGGTCTGAAGCAGGGCTTCAGTTACAACAACTCGGCTCAGGGATTCAACTGGGCCTTGTCAGTCACCACCCGCACCCGCTTGGTGGCACTGACCAGGCCCTTGGGGTGCACCAGCAGCACGGCCCAGGTTTGGGAACCGGGGGTGAAAGGAGCTTGCACGGTCTTGAACAGGCCGCCGCCGCCGAGGGCGCCGAGCTGCAGGTCGGGGCTCTCGAGCGCACTTACCTGCTGACCGGTCAGGGCCACCAGGCCACCGGCAACGATGGCTCCATCGAGGGGTTCATCAATCAGCACATCCAGGTCGTAGCGCTGGCCGGTGAGCACGGCATCGGGGATCAACAGGCTGACCGGCAGATCGACCTCGCCACTGCGCAGCAAGGCTTGCTCACGAATCACGGTTTGGCCATTGATGCGGCTGCCGCTGCTGCTGAGCAGCAGCTGTTGCTGGGCCTCCAGCCGGAAGCGTGTGGGGCCTTCCTGGCGACTGCCAGTCACCTGCAATTGCACCGTGGCGCTGCCGTCACGCAGGGGCGCGCCGGGGCCCACCTGCCAGCGGGCATCGGGAAATTGGCGCAGCAGGGCCCGGCGCCGCAACTCCACCAAGGTGACATCCAGGCCCGTGCCGTTCTCCAGCACGGCCGCCAGCTCTGCGCCGCCGTTGAGGGCCTTCTCCAGCAGCTGCAGCTGGGCCCCACTTGGCATCGCTGCGGCCGCCGCCGCTGGATTGGCCAGCAGCAGGCCGAACAGCAGGCCAAACGGCAAGCGTCTCAAAAGCTGGGGGCTCGGCATCTGGGCGGCGGAAACCGCTTTTAAGTTAGGCGCGCCCGCGACCCCTCGCATCCATGCCCAGGCTCCTGATCGCTGCCAGCGGCACCGGCGGCCACCTGTTCCCAGCCCTGGCGGTGGCCGATGCGATGCCGGCGGACTGGAGCATCCAATGGCTGGGCGTGCCCGACCGGATGGAACGCCAACTGGTGCCCAGCCGCTATCCACTCCAGACGGTGCGGGCCGGCGGGCTCCAGGGCCGGGGCCTGAGCAAACTCTGGAACCTGGTGCAACTGCTGCGGGCCAGTGGTTCCGTGCGGCACATGATTCGCCGGGAGGGCATCGAGGCGGTGTTCACCAGTGGCGGCTACATCGCCGCGCCGGCCATTTTGGCGGCCCGCTGGAGCGGCGTGCCGGTGGTGCTGCACGAGAGCAATGCCGTGCCCGGCAAGGTGACCCGCCTGCTGGGCTGGCTCTGCAGCCGGGTAGCCGTCGGCCTGCCCCAGGCCGCCGGCCGCCTTCCCCGCTGCCGGCCGGTCGTCACGGGCACCCCCGTGCGCCAGGCCTTCCTGGAGCCCGCCCCCCTGCCTGCCTGGGCGCCCCTGGGGCCGGGCCCCCTGCTGCTGGTGATGGGCGGCAGCCAGGGGGCCCTCGGCCTCAACCGCATGCTGCGGCCCCTGCTGGCCCGGCTCGCGGCGGCCGGGGTGCGGGTGGTGCACCTCACCGGCAGCAACGACCCCGAGGCGGGCCAGCCGCTGCCGGCCGGCGTGGTGGCGCGGCCCTTCAGCGACGAGATCCCCGGCCTGCTGCAACACGCCGACCTGGTGATCAGCCGCAGTGGCGCCGGCGCCCTGAGCGAACTGGCGGTGGCCGGTGCCCCGGCAATCCTGGTGCCCTATCCCGCCGCCGCCGATCGCCACCAGGATGCCAATGCCGCCGCTGCGGCCCAACTGGGGGCCGCCGTGATCGTGTGGCAGCACCCGCCAAGCGAACCGGCTCTCGAGCGCAGCCTCTGGCGGCTGCTGGGGCCGCGGCTGCGGGGGGCAGCTGCCAACTGCGATCCACTGGTGGCCATGGGAGCCGCTATGGCCCAACTGGCGGTGCGCGATGCCGATCGGCAGGTGGCGGCTCTGCTGCTGAGCCTGCAGGCTCAACGCTCAGCCAGCTCCTGACGCAGGGCGCCGATGATGCGGCGGTTGTGCTGGTGGCTCTGGTAGCCGATCCGCAGCCAGTTCTGCCCCAGACCGTCAAAGGAGCGGCAGTCGCGCAGCAGGATGTGGTGGCGACGCTCCAGCCGTTCCCGCAATGGCAGCAGGGAGGTTTCGCCGCGGATCAACAGGAAGTTGGCGGCCGAAGGCAGGGGGCTGATGCCCGGCAACTGGGCCAGCTGCTGCTGGAGCCAGGCCCCTTCACGGGCCGTCCAGCGCTGCACCCTGCGGCCCCAACGGCAGCAGGCGGCGGGATTGCCAAGCAGGCCTTCGCCCACGGCGGCGGCCAGACCATTCACCGGCCAGGGATCGCGCCAGCAGCCCCAGCGCCGCAGCCGCTGGGGCTGGGCGACCGCGTAGCCCAGCCGCAAGCCGGCAATGCCATAGAGCTTGGTGAGGCTGCGGATCACCACCAGGTTTGGATGGGCCGCCACCAGGGGTATCAGGCTCTGGTCTTCTCCGGCTGGCACCAGGGGCAGAAAGGCCTCATCGACGATCACCAGGGCAAACCGCTCCAACAGGGGCTCCAGGGAGGCCCTGCTCCACAGCTGGCCGGTGGGATTGTGGGGATTGGTGATCCACAGCACCTCGGCCGCTGGTGGGGCCGGGAACTGCTGGGGCTGCACTGCTGGCTGCAGTGCTGGCTGGAGTGGCAGGGGCATGGCTCGCCAGGCACCTGCCCAGCAGGCCAGGGCCCGCGGGTAGTCGGCGAAGCCCGGCTGGGGCAGCACGCTCACACCAGCCGCCGCCGCATCCCGGGCCGCCCAGGTGAACAGCTCGGCTGCGCCGTTGCCCGGCAGCACCGCATCGGGGCTGAGGCCGTGGAAGCCGGCCAGGGCGGCCCTCAGGGCCGCGTAATCGCGATCGGGGTAAACCCGGGCTTGGGCCCCGAAAGCAGCCCGCAGCAACTGCCAGCGCACAGCCCAGGGCGGCCCGAAGGGCACCAGGGAGGCACTGGCATCCAGCAGCTGGGAGGGACGGCAACCAAGACGCTCAGCAGTGGTGGCCAGGTTGCCGCCGTGGCGCTCAGGAGGCGGCATCGGCATGGCTGCAAGTTAATCGGGGTGCACGACAACCACAGACGGCTCCGCAGCGAGGAGGTTTCTGGCGAAGCGGGGCTGCGCTATCAAGACCTTGGCGTTCCAGCTCTCCCAGGCTCTCGATGGCAATCCCGATCCCCAGGCCACCGGGCGCGGCAGCCACCCCGTTGCTGGGTCTGGCCATGGGTCTGGTCCTGGAGCTGGCCCTGGGGCTGGGGCCGGCAGGGGCGGTGAACAACGACCAGCTGATGCAGCTGCTCGCTCACAAGGCCTGCCAGGGCTGCAAACTCCAGGATGCAGACCTGGTGCACGCCGATCTGCGGGACGCCCAGCTGCAGCGAGCCCAGCTGCAGCGAGCCAATCTGGGCCGGGCCCAGCTCGATGGCGCCAATCTCAGCGGTGCCGATCTGAGCTTCAGTTCCCTGCTGGGGGCATCCCTGCGGGGGGCCAATCTGCGCGGCACCAAGCTGGAGGGCACGGATCTGCGCGACGCGGATCTCAGTGGCGCCCAACTTGACACCAATGCCCTGGCTACAAGCCACTGGAAAGGGGCCATTGGCGTGGGCGCCGAGCTCAGCAGTTATGCGGCGCTGCACAATGCGGGCGTGGAAGCGGCCCTCGAAGGGCGTTTGCCTGAAGCGGAAAAATATTTCAATCAGGCCCTCCTCAAACAACCGGATGCGGCGATCACCTGGCTGGCCCGCGGCATCACGCGGGTCGAGCAGGCAAAACGCGAGGAAGGGGTGCAGGATTTCATCTATGCAGCCAGCCTCTATGAGCGGCAGAGCGCCCCAGAAACAGCCCTTGAGCTGCGCAGGGAAGCGGAACAACTGAATAAAGGAGCAAAGAAACCGGCGGGGGGCAACGGCATGGGCGGCACCCTGCTCCAAGGGGCGGCGGGGCTCTTCCAGGTGTTGGCACCGCTGGCGGCCAAGGCCCTGATCCCCTTGCCCTTCTGAGCAGTCACCAAACCAGCCAGCGCCAGCCAGCTGTTTGCAAGCGCTGCTGGCAGAGGCCCCTAAAAATACTAAATTTTGATATACACGGGGTCTTTGAGATCCGCTCTGGTCAAACCGATACGACCCTTGCTGGCCTCAATGGCTACCAGCCTCCAACCCCTCGGCAAAAATTCAGTCGACTGGCCCCCCACCTGATCGAGGTACACCTCACCCGACTTACTTTCGTGTTGAACAAACACAGCCTGCTGGCCGGATGCCTTGATGAAACCAAGCACCGCAAAGTTGCCGAGCATTTCACGGATCTTGGCTGGGGTTGGAGCCTGGGCCTGCGCTGCAGCAAGGGGAGCGGGAATGGGGCCGAAGGGATCCAGCCGGCCCTCAGGGAAGCTCTCGATCACCTGTTGGGCCGTAGGGGCCTGGGTAAGACCTGCAGAAGGAAGGGAGGCTTGGGCGGTGGGCCCTTGCGGTTGGGGCCGCCGCTGCAGGGCTGACGGATCGACATCGGCCAGATCGGCTGCGGAGTCGCCGTTGGGTGCGCTGCTGCAGCCGAAAAGGGCAAGCAAAAGTGCGCCCACAGCTAACAAACGCCCCTTCATTGGCCAGGGGAGCCATAGATCATGCGCCTGGCCTCTTCCGTATCAGGCCTGAACCCATATCCATAGGCACCACCCATTTCGTCATCGATGATCTTGGGAGTAACCATGATCACCAATTCACGTTTTTGACGAACATTCCCGCTGGAACGGAACAGCGAGCCAATAAATGGAATATCTCCCAAGATGTGCCACTTCCTCACCTCGGCACGATCAAAATCGGAGATTACACCGGTCATGATCAGGGTCTGACCGTCGCGCACCCGCAGGGCACCTGTGTCCAGGCTGCGAATACTAAGAATATTAAGTTCAGAACCGCATCCCGCTGGAGCTTGCTCCCTTGCTGTCACTGCCGAGACGCTGGGCGAGAGCACAAATGTTACGAAACCATTGTCATCAATCTTTTGAACCCTGGCACCCAAAATCAAACCAGCAGTCGACAGAACAGGTGTGCAAGCTATGGCACCCTGGGTCGTTTGCGTTTGGTAATCGGTAACCACATTAGTTCCGACACGAACCACACCCTCATTAGCCCTACGGCGCCCAATTGCCCTGTCCAAACCAATATTCGAGACACCCTGAACAACACCACTACCAACCTGGGAAGACTGACCCGCAGTTTCCTCTCCCTCACGCAACAACTCAGCATTTTCCTGAAGAATTAAGGTGGGACTGGCCAATAATTTGGTATTCGAAGAAACTATTTGCGCCTTCAAGAAATCATAGAACTCATTCTTAGGATATGCCGCGCCAGGATTCTGCTTCTGATCAGAGAAGCCCGTCACGGGATTATACGTTGGTGGCAAATTATTGCCAAACGCCCCAAGCAGCTGGCCATTGTCATTGACGATAAAATTATTGCCCCATCGAATCGCAAAGCTATTGCTCATTGTCGAGTCGTTATCTAAATTGACATCTAAAATCTTCAAGGATAACGCCACCTGGCGCTGGCGCAGATCAAGCTGCTTTAGGTATTGCTCGGCGATGAGGATGACCGAAGAATCTCCCACTAAAGTGATTGTTCCCAGCCTGGTGTCGGTAGTTGCCCGCAGGCCCACCAGGGGGCCAGTAGAAGCTCCATAGGCTTCCACCATGGTCTGACTACTTGATTGGGTGGTGGCACTGGAAGCAGCCCCGATGACGGCAGAGCTTTGATTGGCACCCTGGGTAATAGCAGTGGTGATGGTATTGGTTTTAGTAACCGAAGCACCTAGGTTGGCAAGGTAATCGGCGGCGGAGTTGGCGCTGACTTGGTTTAATCGATAAACCTTGGAAAGCTGGGGGCCGAATGATTTAGACAATACATTGAGCCCTGCAAAGATTGTATTTCCCTCCACCCTTGCCTGCAGGCCCGAGCCCATAAGAATGGCATTTAGTGCCCTGCTATAGGCCTCACCCCGAAATGAAACGGTGACGGGCTGGGCCCTTGGGAGATCTTTGTTTGCAGGCGAAGATTCAGCAGACGCACCAGCGCCCTGACCAGGGAAAGAATTCTGGCTTGTAGGGGGATTATCCACATACACAAACCCATATCCACCCAACTGGGCCAGCACCATCAACACATCTCTGGCGTTAGCTCCCCGCGTGGTGAGGGTTACGGGAGGTCCACTCAATCGGATGTAGCCGCGATTTTGAAGCGTCATCGTGCCCACAGCCATATCCCCCAGCGGCGGTGCCACGGCCCGGGGCCGCAGGGGGGGCACAAAGCTCTCGATGGGCACCGGGGTGGGCTGCCGCAAGTTGGGGCGCGCCGTCTGAGAGAGCACATTGGGCTGGGCCGGGAAGCTCACCACCAGGTCCCGACCGTCGCTGCTGATCACCGGCGAGGCCAGGGGGCGTCCGGCCACGGGCGTCACCGTGAGCCGGAAATTCTCACCACTGCCCTCGAAACTGATGCGCTCGAAACCCTCAGCCGGCAGCGCCAGCGACTGGGGGCCCACCTTCAGGGCCCGGGGGCGATCGGTGCGCAGATCCCCCTGCCAGCGATCGGCCAGGGGCTGCTGGGTCAGGGAAGCCCCTAGGCCGGCCTGCTCCAGCACCAACTCCACCGCATCGGGCAGGCGCCGCACCTTCAGCTGCAGCCCACCAATTGCCTCCTGTGGGCCAGGGTTAGCCGCCTGAACCGGCCGGCGGGCCTGGGCAAGCACCTGGTTGGCGGGCAGCAGCAGGGGCGTTGTCGCCACCACCAGCGACAACCAGGCGCAGCCGATCCGAGCCACCAAGGCCAGCCTTCCCGGGAATGGCTCGATGGTATCCACCAGAACCCCGCCCCGCCAGGCCCCTGGGCCCGCTTAAGGCTGGCTGGAACCAGTCTTGCTGGAGCTGTAGAGGGTCAGGGTGAAGGTCATCGCCGTGGGGGCTGGGGCCGGCGCGGCGGCAGGGGGTGGGGGGGAAGCTGGCGAGCTGGCTGGCGAATCAGCGGTGGCGGCGGGGTCAGCGGGAGCCTCAGCGGCGGCGGGGGCCTGGCCAGCCGTGGGCCCAACCTGCTGCAGCGTGAAGCCGCTCTGCCGCACCAGCAGGCTCAACCGCTCCATCGCCCGGATGAAGCCAAGCAGGTTTGGATAGGTCCCCACGGCCTTGAGCTGCATCTGGGTTGCCT
>NZ_JAGQCR010000041.1:0-17309 GCF_024346295.1 Cyanobium sp. BA20m-14 | reverse complement strand
GTGCCAGCTGGCGGGCAGCTCCGCCAGCAACGCCTCGGCGTAGGGGTGGCGGCGTGCCTGGAGTTCCATGGTGTGGGCCGGATAGAGATGCACCGCCCGGCGGCTCACCCGCAGCAGCTCATGCAGTGCGCTGCGGTGCCAGTCCAGATCCAGCCCTGGTTTTCTCCATCAGCCCACCGGCCGAGCAGGGGGCGTAGCTGAACAGCAGGTGGCCGCTGAGCACCAGATCGAAGCTTTGATCGGCAAAGGGCAGATTTGGCAGGCTTGCGGCCAGGTAGCGCTCGCGATGGGCGTGCCGGTCCGCCAGGGCTTCGAGGTGTTCCTGGCGGCAGGCGTCCAGGTTGAAATCGGGCCGGATGGCGGAGCTGGTGGCCAGGGTGGCCATGGCGGCCTCCAGATCGGCCCGCAGCAGGGCCGAGAGCGATCCCGGCCCGCCCGGGCAATCCACCCGCGGGCGCCGCGCCACTGGGCCGGATCGAGGTTGAACATTGCCAGGGCCTGGCTGCCAAGCGGCCGAATAACACCACCTGGGCTAATTGCATGGTTGCTGCGCTGACCCAGCTGCACTGGCTCGCATGATGGGCAAACCGGTCACCTGTCGCCATGAACCTGTCGTTCACGCCTGCGCTTCAGGGCCAGCTGCGGGCCTGGCTGAACGAAGACATAGGCCGCGGCGACCTCACAGCGGCTGCGTTGGCTGGTCGCCCTGGCCGGGCCCACTGGCTCGCCAAGGCCGACGGGGTCTTCTGTGGCGGCGTGCTGGTGGAGCCTTTGTTCCGGCTGCTCGACCCCGCCGTGCGGGTGCGGCCGTTGGTGGCGGATGGGGAGACCGTGGGGATAGGCCAGCGGCTCCTGGAGCTCCAGGGCCCTGCGACGGCCCTGGTGGCCGCGGAGCGCACCGCCCTCAACCTGGCCATGCGTCTCTCCGGTATCGCCACCGCCACCGCGGCCCTGGTGCAGATGCTTGAGGGCACGGGGGTGGGGCTGGCGGATACGCGCAAGACCACCCCTGGCTTGCGGGTGCTGGAGAAATATGCGGTGCGCTGCGGGGGGGGAGTGAATCACCGCTTCGGGCTGGACGATGCGGCGATGCTCAAGGAAAACCACCTGGCCTGGGTGGGTGGGGTGGCAGGTGGGGTGGCCGGTGGTTTGGAGGCGGCGATTGCGGCGGTGCGGGCCAATGGGCCCTGGCCGGCCCGGGTGATCGTGGAGGCGGAAACGGGGGCTGAGGCGGCAGCGGCGGTGCGGGCCGGCGCCGATGGGGTGCTGCTCGATGAATTCACGCCTGGGCAGCTGGTGGAGCTGGTGCCCAGGCTGCGGGCCCTGGCCCAGGGGCGCGGGCTGGTGCTGGAGGCCTCCGGTGTGCAACCCGGCCAGATCCAGGCCTATGCAGCCAGCGGCATCGACCTGATTTCCACCAGTGCGCCGATCACCCGCAGCCCCTGGCTGGATCTGAGCATGCGCTTTGACCGGGACAGCTGAAGTTTGAGCTTTGGGGCTGGTCCATGGGAATCGGCACCTGCCCTCTCCATACTGGCTCCAGTTTGGATCGAGGCTGGGTGGCGAAACAAACCATTGGCGCAGGCGCCCCACCCCCTGCTCCTGGCCGGCTGGCGCGGGGTTGCCGGCGTCAGCTGGGCCTGGCCCTGGCTGCCCTGGGGCTGTTGGCTGCCAGCCCTGCCGCTGCCCTTGCCGAGGGGGCCGTGCAGCGGGCCGCCCGAACCGGCGAATTGGTACTGACCGGTTTTGCCGATGTTCCCCCCCTGGTGTTTGCCGATGGCCAGGGAAAATCCGTCGGCTATGGGCTGCTGGTGGCCGATCGGATCGCGGCGGAACTCTCCACAGCGGTGGGCCGGCCGGTGAAGGTGCGGTTTGCGCCCGTGGCTGATCCGGCCAGTTTGGTCACCAGCCTTACTGCCGGCAAGGCAGCCCTGGCCTGCGGGCTGCCGTTCAGCTGGGAGCTGGACACCCATGTGGACTTTTCCTTGCCCATCGGGCTCTCCGGGCTGCGGTTACTGGCACCGGTTGGTCGCTTTGACGGCACCCCGGCAGCCCTGGCGAGTCGCAGGATCGGCGTGGTGCGCCAATCCCTTGGCGAAACAGACCTGCGGGGCATGCAGCCAAGGGCGATCCCCGTGCCCTTCAATAACCTCCAGGAGGCGGTGGCGGCCCTGAAGGCAGGCACGGTGGAGGGTGTCATGGGCGACACCTTTGTGCTTGCCGGCCTGGTGCGTCAACAGGCCCTGACGGGCCTGACTCTCACCCCCGACTTCCCCTTTGAGGCCTACGCCGTTAGCTGTGTGATGGCGCAGAACGACTCCGCCTTCCGGGATCTGGTCAACCTCACCATTGCCCGGTTGTTGCAGGGGTATCTCGATGGTCAGCCCGATACGGTTGCCGCGGTGAATCGCTGGCTGGGCCCTGGCAGCGCCGTCGGGCTCCCGGAGAACGTGGTTCGTGCCAGCTTCGAAGCGGTGCTGCTGGGTGTGGAGTCGATCCGTCCCATCCCTGCCGGCCAACCAACAAGTTCTTCTGCCGTTTTGGGTTCTCCTCTGACCGCCCAGCGCTGATCCCCCTCCCCCTTAGCTCCCATGGCGATTCCTAACCGTTCCTATCTATTTGGTCTGCTGCTGCTGGCCTCCCTGCCGGTCGATGGGGCCGCGGCTCTGGCTGTGGCCAATGCCCAGGGATCTGCGGCGCTGCCGGGCCCGCCCCTCAGCATTGAGGAGAGACTCAGCCGCATTGCGGCGGCCGTGCAGCAGCGGGGTGGGGTCGACGAGGCCCCGCGGGGTGAGCTCTCCTACGTGTTCGTCAATGGCAATGGGCTGGGCTGGGGCAATGGCGGTTTCCGCAACGGTGGCTTTTACAACGGCGGCTTTGCTAACGGCGGCTTCGGTAATGGTGGATTCCGCAATGGGGGCTTTCGCAATGGCGGCTTCCTTAACGGTGGCGGCCGCTACTGGCGTTGATTCCGATCCCGGCCGCTGATCTGGAGGCCCCGGGCCCGGGGGGCTATGGGCCGGTCAGGCTGCTGGTGGTGCAGCCCACCCCCTTCTGCAATCTCGATTGCGACTACTGCTATCTGCCCGATCGGGGCGACCGCAGCCGCTTGCCGCTGGCGGTGCTGGAGGCAGCTGTGGAGCGGGTGCTGGAGAGCCCCTATTTCGACGGGGAGTTCACCCTGCTCTGGCATGCGGGCGAACCGCTGATGGCGCCGATTGCTTTCTACGACGAGGCCACCCAGCGGATCGGCCGGCTCCTGGAGGGGCGCGGTTTGCCGGCCAGCACGGTCGTGCAGTCGCTGCAAACCAATGCCACCACGATTGATGGGGCCTGGTGCGATTGCTTTGAGCGCAATGGCATCCACGTGGGCGTGAGCATGGATGGGCCAGCCTTCCTGCACGACGCCCACCGCGTCACCCGCACCGGCCTGCCCACTCATGCCGCCGTGATGCGGGGCATCGACTGGCTAGCCCGGCGGCGGATTCCCTTTCAGGTGATCTGCGTGCTCACGGCCGATGCCCTCGACCATGCCGACGCCATCGTCGATTTCTTCCTGCAGAACGGCATCGGGGATGTGGGCTTCAACATGGAGGAAACCGAGGGGGCCAACACCCATTCGAGCCTCGATGGGGGGCCGCTGGGGCGGGAGCTGCTGGAGCAGCGCTACCGGGCCTTCATGGCCCGTATCTGGCAGCGCAGCCGCCAGCAGCCCGGCCGCCTCCGCATTCGGGAATTCGACGGCATCGCCACCATTGCCTGCAGCACGGCCCGCATGGTTCAAACCGACATGAACACTCCGTTTGTGATCGTCAACGTCGATGCCCGGGGCAATGCTTCCACTTTTGATCCGGAGTTGCTCTCGGTGGCCACCGCCGAATACGGCGACTTTTCGTTTGGCAATGTGCTGCAAGATAGCCTCGAAGCCCTTGCCGCCAGCGCCAAGTTTCGCCGGGTGGAGGCGGAGATCCGCGCCGGGGTGGAGCTCTGTCGCAGCAGCTGTGGGCACTTCGGGCTGTGCGGCGGCGGCACGGGGAGCAACAAGTACTGGGAGCACGGCCACTTCGATTGTAGCCAAACCCAGCACTGCCGCTATCGCATCCAGTTGGTGGCCGACGTTGTGCTGGAGGGCCTGGAGCAGGAGCTGGGACTGCTGGCCTGATCCGGTGGCCTGCGGGGGATGATCGATGGGCACCCTGCCCCTGTTCGGCTGCCATGCTCTGCATCGCCCAGATCCTGAACGGCCAACTGCGTGCGGCGATGGAGCGGGCCTTCCCCGAGGCGGCGCAGCTGGCCCGTTCGGCGGGGCAGGCCCTCGATCCCCAGCTGGCACCTGCCTCTAAGCCGGAATTCGGCGATTTCCAGGCCAATGGGGCCCTGCCCCTGGCCAAGCCCCTGGGCCAGCCACCCCGGGCCATCGCCCAGGCGATCGTGGCGCAATTGGCCAGCGAGCCGGCCTTTGGCCAGCTGTGCCTGGAGCCGGTGATCGCCGGCCCCGGCTTCATCAACCTCACCCTGCGCCCCGAGCGGCTGGCGGCGGAGGTGGGGGCCCGGCTGGCCGATCCGCGCCTGGGGGTGCCGGTTGGGGCCAACCAGGGAGCCGGCCTGGGGGTTAGTGCGGGCCCGGTGATCGTGGATTTCTCCAGCCCCAACATCGCCAAGGAGATGCATGTGGGGCACCTGCGCTCCACGATCATTGGCGACTGCCTGGCCCGGGTGCTGGAGTTCCGCGGCCACCCGGTGCTGCGGCTCAACCATGTGGGCGATTGGGGCACCCAGTTTGGAATGCTCATTACCCACCTCAAGCAGGTGGCGCCAGACGCGCTGGAGCACCCCGATGCGGTTGACCTGGGCGATCTGGTGGCCTTCTACCGCCAGGCCAAAGCCCGCTTCGACGCTGACGAGGATTTCCAGGCCACTGCGCGCGAAGAGGTGGTGAAGCTGCAGGGGGGCGACCCGGTGTCGCTCAAGGCCTGGGGATTGCTCTGTGAGCAGAGCCGGCGCGAATTCCAGCAGATCTATGACCGCCTCGATATTCGTCTTGTCGAGCGCGGCGAGTCTTTCTACAACCCCTATCTGCAGAAGGTGGTTGACGACCTCAGCGCTGCCACTTTGCTGGTTACCGACGACGGGGCCCGCTGCGTGTTCCTCGAGGGCATGAGCGGTAAGGACGGCAAGCCCCTGCCGCTGATCGTGCAGAAGCGTGATGGCGGCTTCAACTACGCCAGCACCGATCTGGCGGCGATCCGCTATCGCTTCTCCCAGGCAGGCGATGGCGCCAGCCGCGTGATCTATGCAACAGACGCGGGCCAGGCCAGCCACTTCGCCGGGGTGTTCCAGGTGGCCCGCCGCGCCGGTTGGATTCCCCAGGGCACCAGCGTGGAGCATGTGCCCTTTGGCCTGGTGCAGGGCGACGATGGCAAGAAGCTCAAGACCCGCTCCGGTGACACGGTGCGCCTCAAGGACCTGCTCGATGGGGCGGTGCAGCGGGCCGAGGCCGACCTGCGCCTGCGCCTGGCCGAGGAAGGGCGCACAGAGGATGGGGCTTTCATCCAGCACGTGGCCCACACCGTGGGCCTGGCGGCGGTGAAGTACGCCGACCTCTCAACCAACCGGATCACCAACTATCAGTTCAGTTTTGATCGCATGCTGGCCCTGACGGGCAACACGGCCCCCTACCTCCTGTATGCGGTGGTGCGGATCGCCGGCATCGCCCGCAAGGGTGGCGATCTGGAGGCCGCAGCCGCCGCTCACCTCACCTTCACCGAAGCCCAGGAGTGGGCCCTGGTGCGGGAGCTGCTCAAGCTGGATGCGGTGATCGCCGAGGTGGAGGAGGAGTTGCTGCCCAATCGGCTCTGCAGCTATCTGTTTGAACTCAGCCAGGTTTTCAACCGCTTCTACGACCAGGTGCCGGTGCTCAAGGCCGAAGAGCCCTCCCGCAGCTCACGGCTGGCCCTTTGCCGCCTCACCACAGGCACCCTCAAGTTGGGGTTGGGTTTGCTCGGGATCCCCACCTTGGAGCGGATGTGACTTGAAATTGCCTCAGCGCCTGACTGGGGTGGATGCTTCCGGGCCTGAGTCGTAGTGAGCCGCGCAGTACTTGAAGAACACTTCTAGGGCGACCAGTAGGCTGTACAAGAATCCTTCGGCACCACTAAGGAATGAGAGCTTGATAAAATAAAGATTTAGAAAGCGTGGCACGGCATGGATGAGTCCGGCGGCTACGCCGGAGCGAGATCTTGAGTCGCGCAGTTTGATTGCGGCAAGCTGGGAATATTGCGCAAGTTTTAGCAGGCTCTGGTGAATAGACCTGCGCGAGTGATGGATCAGTCGTGTGCGGAAAAGCTGTGTTCGTGCCGCTGCGCGCAGGATGGCTCCCTCGTGAACTTGTCCTTCAAAGCCAACTAAATCACTGACTTTAAATAGGCGGGGAATTCCCTTCGTTTGGTGAATGCCTTTAAGGTGTTTGCCAAAGACATAATCTTCCCAGCGGACAAGGCCTCGATTTATTGCTCCTTGGCCCACCGCGGCGCGGATTTCTTCGGCTAATTTTGGCGGGATAATTTCGTCACAGTCTAGGAAAAAGATGTAATCACATTCGCAATAATTTAGGGCGCGATTGCGTTGAATCGCGAATCCCTGCCAGTCCGAGTGGTGGTAAACCTCAACCCCTATGGACTCGGCAATACTGGTGGTTGAGTCGGTACTGCCGGCATCGATGACGAGAATCTGGTCTGCAAATTTAGCCGAATCTAGGCAGTTGGCAATTGTGCTGGCTTCATTGAAGGCAAGGATCGCAATGCATAATTTGTGTAGGGTCGGCATTTTTGATGGTGCTTAACAAGTTTCAGGGCTAATGGCTCGATGACTCTTTTGTTCGATTGTCCAGTGGCCTTCGGCCTTGTCGATGTATTGAAAGAATTTATTTGAGAAGTTTCCCTGCAGGCAGGTATGCCGGGAGAAGCGCCAGCTATGTTCGTGCTCTGAGAGCACTGCTTGGAATACGGTTGGACCGGTTATTTCGTATATATTGTCGCTTTGAGGGTTCTCGATACGACGAAGAACTTCTTCGATTAGGGCCTTGATAATTGGATGTTCCTGCCTACTTGCTATGAAGTAATTTGTAGCGCCGCCGTCTTTGTATCGCAAGAACAGCGCGCTTGATGCGGCTGGTATAATTCTGTTTAAGGGCCAGACTAGGTGGGCGTCGATATCCATGTAAACGCCACCATATTTATAGAGCACTAGCAATCGCCAGAGATCTGACTGGGCAGCTCCAATGGTCAGCCTGTTGTAAAGGCGCGAGGTCTCTCCGGGGAAGTGGTTCTCCACGAAGTCTTTGCGCATCTCCGTGGTGTGAAACTTGTAGTCGTAGCCTGGGCTTAATAGTCGATTGCACAGCCAGCTGGCCTTGATTGGCAGGGTAACTCTATTTGTGTAGTTGGTTTGCCAAACTATTTTTGGCATGGCCTTGGAGAGGGCCTTGGAGAGGGTCTTGGAGTGGGGCTTGGCATTGCTGCTAGCTGAGCCGATTGGTTTATTGACGGAGCTTCTTAGCAGGAATCGCTGATTTGGGAATAGCCAGTAGTGTAGGTAAAATATGGGCCGCAACCCATTGGCCAAAAACTTAATTCCTCGCCCGCCAAGGTAGGCCGCGATGGCATCACGCTTTGACTGGCCAGGCACAATATTCAACAAGCAGAGATCCTCCTTTGTGAAAATTTTTGCCAGAGTCCCCTGCCGCCTCCTGGGCGTGATCCAATTGGGCGGCGCAACACTCTTGCGCAACAGGCTGGCATCAGCTGCTCTCGAAATCCCGATCGTTGGCCCAGGTTTGGGTTGTCCCTTTGCCCTTGCAAGCCAGCTCCTGCACCTGTTCACTGGCGGCCAGCCCCGCCTCGATTGCCCCCTCGAAATAGCCAGGCCAGCGGCGGGCAGCTTCGGTGCCGGCCCACACCACCCTGCCGTGGGGTTGTTGCCACACCGGTCCGTAGCGGCTCCAGGCGCCGGGGCTCAAGAAGCAGGTGAAGGCGCCGCCGCTCCAGCTCTCCCCGTTCCAGTTGTGCAGCACCAGCTCGCTGGGTTCGGCGGCCTCCGGGCCCCACAGCAGGGCCAGATCCTGCAGCACGACGCGGCGCCGTTCGGCCTCCGGTAGGCGCTGCCAGGCCACGGCCCGGTCGCCGGCGATGAAGCAGCTCAGCTGGCCCGGGCCGTCTGGGGGTGAGCTGTCGACGCTGAGCTCCAGGGCGGGCAGGTTGCCGATACCGAGGCCATTGAGGCCCCGCTCGCGCCAGAAGGGCCGCGGATAGAGGGCCAGCACCTTCACCATCGAGCCCATGGGCGAGCGCTGCAGCAGGCCCTGCCATTCCGGCGGCAGCGCTGGGCTGAAGCGGATTCCCAATCGCAGCGGGGGCGGGATCGCAACCACCACCGCCGCCGCCGTGATCCGATCCCCCTCGCCAAAGGTCACCCGCACGCCCCCACCGTTTTGCTCGATCGCCCCTACCGGCGCCCCCAGCTGGATCAGCGGTCCCAGCTCGGCCGCCAGCCGCTCGGCCACCTGGGCCGCCCCCCCATGCACCAGCCAGGCCTCCGGTGTTTCCTGCTGGGGTGCAACGGCCTGGCTCCAGGCCAGGTGCAGGATCGAGCTCTCGTGGGGTTCAAAGCCGCCCGATCCCCCCATCCGCGCCAGCCAGGCCAGCGGGTAGCGGGCCAGTTGGCAGGCCCCCTGGCGCCCTAGCCAGCCAGCGATGCTGAGCTGGTCGAGCTCGGCGGCAGCAGGGCCGCCCCAGGGCTGCCCTGGGGGCACCTGGGCCACCAGCTGCTGAAAGCGCTGTTGCAGGGCCAGGGCCTCAGCCACCTCACCAGCCGGCAGGCCCAGTTGTTCCGGCCGGAAGAACAGCAGGCTGGAGTCAAAGTCGTGTTCAACGCCAGCCCGATGGGCCGTGCCGTTCCAGTGGAAAATCCCTTCGCCTGCGTAATAGGTGGGGTAGCGCTGCAGGCCAAATTCCCCCAGCAGCTCAATCAGGCGCTGGTGCGTGGCGCCCACCCACTGGCCGCCCAGATCCAGCGGCAGGCCCATGGCGCTGGGGCGGCCCCACATCCTGCCGCCGCAGCGTTGCCGTGCCTCCAGCAACCGCACTTGCAGGCCCCGCCGATGCAGGTCGCGGGCGCAGACCAGCCCGGAGAGGCCGGCGCCCACCACCACCACATCGACCGTGCCAGTTCCCATTGAATAGGTGCCCAGAAGCCCAGATGAACAGTGCCACTGGCAAGGGATTGCTAAACAGGTGCGCCGGTGCGCGCCAGTTTTGCCCTTGAACCCTGGCACGCTCCAGCCCGATCGCCAAGCTCCGCTGCAGCAGCCGGGGGATAGGGCCGTCATTGAGCTCGAGAAGGTCAGCCGTCGTTTTGGCGGCCAATCCAGCGGCCAATTGGGTGGCCAATTGGGCGGCCAATTCGCAGTGGAGGAGCTCAGCCTCTCGATCGGCCCGGGGGAATTCTTTTCCCTGCTGGGCCCCTCCGGCAGCGGTAAGTCCACCACCCTGCGCCTGATCGCCGGCTTCGAGCACCCCGATGGGGGGCGGATCCGCCTGCAGGGCCTGGATCTCACCGGGGCCCCGCCGCACCGCCGCCCCGTGAACATGGTGTTTCAGAACTATGCCCTCTTCCCCCACCTCGATGTGTGGGACAACGTGGCCTTTGGCCCCCGCTCCCAGCGGTTGGCGGCGCCGCAGATCCGTCGCCGTGTGGGGGAGATCCTCGAAGTGGTGCGGCTTTCGGAGCTGGCACGCCGGCGTCCCCACGAGCTTTCCGGTGGCCAGCAACAGCGGGTGGCGCTGGCGCGGGCGCTGGTGAACGCCCCTGCGGCCCTGCTGCTCGATGAACCGCTCGGGGCCCTCGACCCCGACCTGCGCCGCTTGATGCGGGCGGAGCTGCAGCGCATCCAGCGGGAGCTGGGCATCACCTTCCTGCTCGTCACCCACGACCGGGAAGAGGCCCTCAGCCTCAGCGACCGGCTGGCGGTGCTGCACCAGGGAAGGCTGGAGCAGGTGGGCACGCCGCGCCAGCTCTATGACCGCCCCTGCAGCGCCGTGGTGGCCACCTTCCTGGGGGCCGCCAACCTGCTGCCGGATGGTTCGGCTGGGGGCCTGCGGCTGCTGCGGCCCGAGCGGCTGCGGCTGAGTGAAACGCCACCCCAGCAGGGGGAGTGCGGGCTGCGGGCCCAGGTGCGGGCGCTGGCCTTCCAAGGGGCCACGGTGGAGGTGCGCCTGGCCGGCAGAGATGGTTTGGCTGGCAGAGATGGTCTGGCCCTGATCGCCATCGACACCAGCGCCAACCTGCCGGAGAATCTGCGCGTTGGCTCCGAGCTCTGGTGTCGTTGGAACCACGCCGATACCCATCGGTTGGCTGACTGCCCGCCCTGATCGTTGCTTTGACCTGATGCCAGCCCAGTTGCCCCTCCCATCCAGTCAGTCCGGCCGTCGGCTCTTTCTGCAGCGTCTGGCCGCCACTGCCGCCGGTGCGGTGCTGGCACCCACCCTGCTGCAGGCCTGCAAGGGGAGTGGGAATGGCAGTGGCAGTGGCAGTGGGAGTGGAAGTGGGGAGTTGGTGATCTCCACCTTCCCCCTGTATATCGATCCCGATGCCCCCGGCGCCCCGGGCAGCGTGAGCCGCTTCCGCCGGGACACCGGTATCCAGTTGCGCTACCTGGAAGACCTCAACGACACCCGCCAGTTCTTTGCCCGGATCCGCCCCCAGCTGGCCGCCGGTCGGCCCCTGGTTCAGGACCTGATGGTGCTGCCCTCCTGGATGGCGCAGCGGTTGATTGGCCTGGGCTGGCTGGAGCCCCTACCCCTGGCCCAGGTGCCCAACATCCGCAACCTGGTCCCCTATCTGGCCAATCCCCCCTGGGATCCGCAACAGCGTTACAGCCTGCCCTGGCAGTCGGGTATTGCCGGCATCGCCTACAACATCAAGGCCACCGGCCGGGAGCTGGCCCGCATCGATGACCTGTTCGATCCGGCCCTGCGGGGGCGGGTGTCGGCCCTGCTGGAGATGCGCGACACGATGGGCCTGCTGATGCTGGCCGACGGCCAGGACATCAGCCAGCCCACCTGGGCGGCTGCCCAGCCCAGCTTTGCTCGCCTGGAGCAGGCCCGCAAAGACGGCCAGATCCGCCGCTTCACCGGCAACGACTATCAAAACGATCTGCTGGCCGGCAACCTGGCGGCCTGCATCGGCTGGTCAGGTGATGTGGCCCAGCTGGTTCTCGAGCAGCCCGACCTGCGCTTCGTGGTGCCAGAAAGCGGCGGCGTGCTCTGGTCTGACGTGATGCTGATGCCGAAGGGCGCCCAGCACCGCCGCGAGGCAGCGGCCTGGATGAACTGGGTCTATGAGCCGGTGGAGGCGGCCCGCATCGCCGCCGCCGTGCAGTACATCTCGCCGGTGGTGGGGGTGCGCCAGCAGTTGGCCAAGGATCCGGCCACCGCCGCCCTGGCAGCCAATGAACTGATGTTCCCGGATGCGGCGATGCAGCAGCGGCTGCACAGCTTCGGTCCGCTCAGTGAGAGCGAAGAAGCCCGTTGGGAGGAGCGCTTTGCCAGCATCACCGAGGGCTGAGGCCGCAGCCAGGGCCAGGCGCTTCTGGCCCTGGCTGATGCTGGCGCCCGGCCTGCTGTGGCTGCTGGGGCTTTACCTGCTCCCCCTGCTGGGCCTGGTGCCGCTGTCGCTGTCGGAGCCGCTCAGCCGCTTCGGGCTGGAGACGGTGTTTCGCGGTCGACTGGCCACCTATCTGGAGGTGCTGCAGGCCTACGGCCCGATCCTCTGGCGCTCGTTTGGCTACGCCGCCAGCGCCACCGCCATCGGCCTGCTGCTGGCCTATCCGCTCGCCTTCGCCATCCGCTTCCGCGGCGGCCGCTGGCAGCCCCTGCTGATCGGCCTGGTGGTGTTGCCTTCGCTCACCTCCTACCTGGTGCGGGCGATCGCCTGGACCAGCCTGCTGGGCGACAATGGGCCGGTGCTGGCGCTGCTGCAGAGCCTGGATCTCACCGCGGCGTTCAACGGCCTGGGGCTGCTGCGGGACGGTCGGCTGTTGAACACTCCCACCGCGGTGATCCTGGGGCTGCTTACCAACCAGCTGCCGTTTCTGGTGTTGCCGCTGGTGCTGGCGATGGAGCGGATCCAGCCCTGCCTGCTGGAGGCCGCTGCCGATCTCCACGCCGGAGCCTGGCGGCGCTTCACCCAGGTGGTGTGGCCCCTGTCCCGCCCTGGCCTGGCCGCCGGCATCCTGCTGGGCCTGATCCCCGCCGCCGGCGATGTGGTCAACCCCCTGTTCCTCGGTGGCCCGAATGAGCGGATGGTCGCCAACACGATCGACAACCTGCTTTTGGTGCAGCTGCAGGCGCCGCGGGCGGCGGCGCTCACCCTGGTGTTGATGGCCCTGGTAACCCTGGCGGTGCTGGTGCAGCTGCGGGGCCGTGGTCTCGACGAGCTGCCGCTGCCATGAACCGCATCGGCAACGTGCTGCTGGCCGCCTCCAGTGCCCTGACCTTCGCCCTGCTCTACGCGCCGGTGGCCGTCACGGTGCTGTTCAGCTTCAACGCCCCGCGCGGCCGTTTCAACCTGCTGTGGCAGGGCTTCACCCTGGCCAACTGGCGCCATCCCCTGGGCGATCCGGCCCTCACCGAGGCCTTCCTTACCAGTTTGGCCCTGGCCCTGGCGGCTGCCCTGCTGGCGGTGCTGCTCGGGGGGCTGATGGCCCTCTCCCTTGCCCGGGCGCGGCTGCGCGGCAGGCGGGTGATCGGGCTGCTGGTGGCCCTGCCGCTCACCAATCCGGAGATCGTGCTGGCCACGGCCCTGCTGAATCTGTTTGTGGGGATCGATCTGCCCCGGGGCCCGCTCACCCTGCTGCTCTCCCACAGCCTGTTCTGCCTCAGCTACGCGGCCCTCACCCTCAAGGCCAGGCTGGCGGGCTTCGATCCGAGCCTGGAGCAGGCGGCCCAGGATCTCGGCGCGCCGCCGCTTGAGGCCTTTGCCCGCGTCACCCTGCCGCTGCTGGCGCCGGGGCTGCTGGCGGCCGGGTTGCTCTCCTTTTCCCTGTCCTTTGACGACTTCGTGATCAGCAGCTTCATGGCCGGTGAGACGGTCACCTTGCCCCTCTATCTGGCCGGTGCTTTCCAGCGGGAGATCTCCCCCCAGGTCCAGGTGCTGACCACCCTGGTGCTGCTGGTCAGCGCGGCGTTGCTGCTGCTGGCCACGCTCAGTGGTATGCCTACGCTGCGCAAAGCTGTCGACCTGCCGCGCCGTGACCCATTCGGCAGACCTTGACGCCCCCCCTGCCCGCCCGGAGGTAGAAAGCCTCCGCGCCTACAGCGCTCCGCTGGAGGGGAGGCGGGGCCTGCTGCGACTCGATTTCAATGAGAACACCGTGGGCCCGAGCCCCCACGTGGTGGCGGCGATCCGGGCGATCCCGGCGGATCAGTACGCCATCTATCCCGAATACGACGGCCTGCGGGAGGCGGTGCTGGCGAACCTGGCCCTGCCCTTGGCGCCCAGCCAGATCGGCCTGTTCAACGGGGTGGATGCGGCGATCCACGCCATCTTTCACGCCTACGGGTCCCGGGGCGACACCCTGCTCACCACCAGCCCCACCTTCGGCTACTACAGCCCCTGCGCCCAGATGCAGGGCATGGCGATCGAGGCGATTCCCTATCACCTGCCGGATTTCGCCTTCCCGCTCGAGGAGATCCGCGCCGCCCTGGGGCAGGGGCCTCGCCTGCTGCTGATCTGCAACCCCAACAACCCCACGGGCACTCGGCTGGCGCCTGAAAGGATCCTGGAGTTCGCGGCCACGGCGGCCCAGACCCTGGTGGTGGTGGATGAGCTCTACGAGGCCTTCACGGGCGACAGCGTGCTGCCGGTGGCCGACTTTGCGGCCACCCCCAACCTGGTGGTGCTGCGCTCCCTGGCCAAAACTGCCGGTCTGGCGGGTTTGCGCATCGGCTTTGCCATCGGTGCGGCAGCGGTGATCGACCGCATCAGCCGGGTCGTGGGCCCCTATGACATCAACAGTTTTGCGGTGACAGCTGCTCTGGCGGCTTTGGCAGACCAGCCCTATGTGGATGGCTATGTGGCCGAAGTGCGCCTGGCCCGCGCCTGGCTGGTGCAGCAGCTGCGGGGGGCCGGCGTGCGGCACCACGCCGACGGCGGCAACTACCTACTGATCTGGCCCGAGCTGCCCCCTGAGCAGGTGGAGCAGCGGCTGCGGCAGGAGGGCATCCTGGTGCGCTCGATGGCGGACAAGCCGCTAATTGCAGGTTCGCTGCGGGTGAGTATTGGAACCCTCGAGCAGATGGAGCAGTTCTGGGCGGCCTACGCCGCGATCTAGCGCATCACTTCGATCACCATGCCCTCGCCCAGCTTGGCGGGCAGGCTGAGGGTGCGACCCGGACGCTTCACCGGGGTGCCGGCCATGGCATCGAGGAAGGGCTGCAGGGAGCCCTGGTCGCAGTCTTTCGGGGTGGTTTTGCCACTGACGTATTGCACCGGGATCACCCGGCGGGGCTTCAGCTCACGCACCACCTCGGCCGCCTCGGCCCCGGTGTAGACCTTGGCGCCGCCTCCCACGCCGATGATCAGTACGTCGGGCCTGCCCAGCATCACCTTGTCGGAGGGGCTGAGCCGGGCCGCCGTGCCGCCCAGGTGGGCAAAGTCAAGGCCACCCTGGCGCCAGCGCCAGAGGGTGGCCTGGCCAAAGCGCCGGCCCCCGACACGGTCGTGGGGGCCGGCGATGCCCTCGATCTTCAGGCCACCCACCTTGTAGGAGCCAGGATCCACCAGCATCTTGCCCTTGGCCACATTTGCGCCCTCATCCAGCAGGCGGCTGCTGGCCAGCACCACGGTGGCACTCACCCTGGGTTCGGCCAGCCCAGCCGCACAGGCCACGGCCTTGAAGGGGTTGACCAGCACGCTGGCACCGCCACCACTGATCAGCAGGGCGCTGTGGCCGTAGCTGGTGATGGTCACCCCCGTTGAGGCCAGGGCGGGGCCAGTGGCCAGCAAGGCAGGGCCAAGTAAGGCAGTGCCCAATAAGGCAGTGCCCAGGCTGAGGGCGCCGATGGTGGGCAGCAGACGCATGGCGGAGCGGCAGTCGCCGTGACGCTAACCCAGCTGATCTGGGCGAGCTGGCTGGCTGGCCTGGCGCAGGAAGTTGGCCAGCAACTGGTGGCCCTGCTGGGTGAGCACGCTTTCGGGGTGAAACTGCACCCCCTGCAGGTGAGGGAAAGCTCGGTGGCGCAGGCCCATGATCGTGCCGTCATCCAGCCAGGCGGTGATCTCCAGGCAGTCGGGCAGGCTTTCGCGTTCGGCGATCAGGCTGTGATAGCGGGTTGCGGTGAGGGGGTTGGCCAGGCCCTCAAACACCCCCTGGCCGCTGTGGTGAACTGGCGAGGTTTTGCCGTGCATCAGCTCCCTGGCCCGCACCACCCTGCCCCCATACACCTGGGCGATCGACTGGTGACCCAGGCACACCCCCAGGGTCGGCACCGAGGGGCTCAGCTGTCTCAGCACTTCCAGGCAAACTCCCGATTGATTCGGGTCGCCGGGCCCCGGTGAAATCAAGATGGCGGCGGGGGCCAGCTCGCGGATCTGCTCCAGGCTGAGGGCGTCGTTGCGCTCCACCCGCAGATCGGCGGCGATGGGATGGTCTGGTGCCAGTTCGCCTAGATATTGCACCAGGTTGAAGGTGAAGCTGTCGTAGTTGTCCAGAACGAGGAGCATCAGGGAGGTTCCTTAGGGAAGTTCCTTCAGAACCCCAGCCTGGCCACCAGGGGCGGCACCAGCAGCAACATGGCGATCATCAATGACGAGATGGAGGCCACCAGCACGGCCGCGGCGGCGCAGTCCTTGGCGATCCGGGCCAGGGGGTGGAACTTGCGGCCGATGGCCAGATCCACCACCGCTTCGGTGGCCGTATTGAGCAGCTCCAGCACCAGCACGGCCGCCACCGTGAGCACCAGCACCGCCAGCTGGGAAGTGGGTAGCTGCAGCCACAGCCCCAGGCCAAACACCCCAGCTCCGGTGATCACGTGGATGCGGAAGTTGCGTTGGCTGGTAAATCCGTAGGCCAGGCCCTGGGCCGCATAGCGAAAGCTCGCCGGCAGGTCTCCAGCCACCTTCCAGGCGCTGGCGCGAAGGCGCCGGTGATGACGCTCGGCCATGGGGTCTTGGCGCGGTAGGGGGAGCAGGTTGGTCATGGTTCCGGCCGCACCTTAACGAGCTCCTCCTGGCGCGCCAGCATGGCTGCCAATTTGGCCTCATCGGGGTGGTCCCAGCCCAGGAGGTGCAGCAGGCCATGGCTGGCCAGAAACAGCAGTTCCTCTTCCAGGTTGTGGCCGTGCTGGGCCGCCTGGCGGGCGGCGGTTTCAACCGAGATCACGATGTCGCCCAGCTCCAGGGGGCCAGGTATGGCCAGGGGGGGCAGGTCGTCGAGGCCCGCTTCCTGGGCGGCAAAGGCCAGCACATCGGTGGGGCCTTGCTGCTGGCGCCAATCGTTGTTCAGGGCTGCGATCTCCCCATCGCCCACCAGGCTCAGGCCCAGGCTGTAGGCGGGGGCGCAGAGCTCGGGCGGCAGTTCGGCGGCCAGCTGGACCAGCCAGCTCTCGATGTGTTCGGCCCAGCCTTCAGTGTGCCTGGCCCAGGTCGCGGTACCAGCCAGCAGCCCCGCCTCCAGATCCGGATCGGCGAAGTAGGCCAGGTCCAGATCCAGCACAGCTCAGCCCCCCGGCAGTTGGGGGCGGCCCAACCAGGCGATCAGCACCAGAAACCCGGAGAGCCCCAGGGCCGTGAGGCCGAAGTGGAACAAGCTCTGGCGGCCCTTGCGCACCATGTTGCGCATAGCCAGCTTGATGAAACTGGGGTTTTCGTCAGCCATCGCCGCCCGCTCCGACTTCGACACCCGCGTGCAGCAGGCTCTGGATGAAGGGGTCCAGGTCGCCGTCCATCACGCCCTGCACGTCGGTGGTTTCCTGCTGGGTGCGCAGATCCTTCACCATCTGGTATGGATGAAATACGTAATTGCGGATCTGGTTGCCCCAGGCAGCTTCCACGATATCGCCGCGGATGTCTGCAATCTCGGAGGCGCGCTGTTCCTGGGCAATCACCAGCAGCTTGGCCATCAGCAGGGCCATGGCCTTTTCTTTGTTTTGCAGCTGGGAGCGCTCCTGGGTGCAGCGCACGGCCAGGCCTGTTGGGATGTGCAGGATGCGCACGGCCGTTTCCACCTTGTTGACGTTCTGGCCGCCGGCACC
>NZ_JAGQCR010000040.1:0-17343 GCF_024346295.1 Cyanobium sp. BA20m-14 | reverse complement strand
TGGCATCCCTGCGCTCACCTATGGGCTCCACTACGTTCACAACGCGCTTTTGTCGTGGGTTCGAGTCCCGCCAGCCCCGTGCTCCAGTAGTCCCCTGTAGCCGCCAGCTTCGATGGGCCGCCCCTACCAACCTTCCCTGCTGAGGCTGCTGCACGGGGCCACCGCTGTTTTGGTGCCCCTGGCCTGGCTGAGTGGGCTGCTGGTGTACTCCAACCTCGATGGCCGCTGGGGTCGCCTGCCCTGGCGGATCGGCGGCGACTGGATCGACCTCCACGGCAGCACCGGGGTCCTGCTCTGGCCGGTGGCCGTGCTGTTTGGCGTCTATGCCATCAGCGTTGGCCGGCGGCGCCTGCAGCAGCCGACCAACGCCGTGGCCCTGCTGGCCCTGGCCCTGGCGGTGGGCAGCGGCAAGCTGATGCAAGAAGACTGGCTGCGCCAGGGCGAGCTCGATCACTGGGTGTACGGCGTCCATCTGGTGGCCTGGCTGGCCATTGCCCTATGCGTGGCGGTGCATGTGGGGGTGGTGCTGCAGCGGGGCGGCCTTCCCCTGGCCCGCTCGATGGCCAGCTGGCGCATGCAGGCCAACGATCAGCCGCGCCATTGGATCGGCCAGGTCCGCCGGGCCCTGGGCCAACGGCGCTGAGTAATCGGGTAGTGCCCACTACCGGTAGTGGGCTTTTCAATTTGGCCACCGGGGCTAGCGTGGCCCCAATCGTCTGATCGCGGTGACCCAGCTCCATGACCTGCGTCTGCGGCTGCTGGTGCAGCAGGAGAGCGAACGTATCGCCGCCAGCCAGCCCGACGAGCTGGATCTCTCAGTGGTGCAGGCCCGCTGCCTCTGCTGGCTGGCCCTTCTGGCTGAATCCCACGAGGAGCAGGCCACAGATGCGGAGCGTCGCAGCGACACCGAGCAAGCCATGGGCTGGTTTGCCGATTCGATGCGCCTGCGCGACGTGATCAATGTGGTGTCTTCCATTGAGATTCCCCTGCCCGCCGCCAGTGGCGAGATCGACGACTCCAGCGAAGACCTGTCTGACTGGGGCCCCCTGGCGGCATGAGTGCCATGATGGAATCTGAGAACGGAAGGGAAAGCGGTGCCCGAAGAGCCCTGCCAATGCCCTGATTGCCAGCGTTTTTACCGGGAACATGACCGGCTGATCCGCGAAAATCCCACCCTGCGTCAGCAGCAGGAGCTCAGTTGGGCTGCGCTGCAGTCTTTTCGCACCCTGGCGGGTCGGGTTATGGAGGAGTTGCAGAAGCAGCAGGAGGCAAGCGATTCGGCTGCCAATCAGTCAGTGCCTGCCCCCCAGGGCCCCGGGGCGGTGGCCGATGAGGCCGTGGAGCCCGATGCGGTGCAGCAGGCCATGGCCGATCTGGAGAACATCAACGCCCATCTGTTTTCGATCGAGGCACTGATGGAGCGCATCTTTGATGTACGCGTGCCTGAAGAGGTGGAACAAAAATTCCGCGAGGTTGCCGGAGAGCTGGCCCCCGATCCCCTCAACGCCGATCGACTCAGGCTAAACCGCCTGCTGCACCAGACCCCGGACCTGCCGGATCGGGGCTGAGCCCCAATCCCATTTGCAGGTCTTAATCGGTCTTGCAAGACTTAATCTGTCTCGCAAGTGATAGTTACTGGGAAGCTCTCAGCTTTCCAGATGCGTTCGGCGTATTCCTTGATCGAGCGATCGGAGGAGAAGAAGCCGCTGCGGGCTGAATTGAGCAGGGACATGCGGTTCCAGAGGCCCCGATTTGCCCAGGTGCGATCCACTTCGGCCTGGGCGCGCAGGTAGTCGTTGAAATCCGCCAGCACAAAGAAGGGATCCCGGCCGGTGAGGTTCTCCAGCAGCGGCCTGAATAGATCGCCATCGCCGTTGCTGAAGTGGCCCTGCTCCACCAGCCGCAGGATCTCGGCGAGCTCGGGCATGGTGCCGATCAGCTCCCAGGGGCGGTAGCCGCCCCGGGAGAGGTCGGAGATTTCTGCGGCGGTTTTGCCGAACAGGAAGAAGTTTTCAGCCCCCACCTGCTCGCGGATCTCCACGTTGGCGCCGTCCAGGGTGCCGATCGTGAGGGCCCCATTCATGGCAAATTTCATATTGCCCGTGCCGGAGGCCTCCTTGCCGGCGGTGGAGATCTGTTCGGAGAGATCGGAGGCCGGGTAGACCCGCTCGCCCAGCTTGACGTTGTAGTCGGCCAGGAAGATCACCCGCAGGCGCCCGTCCATGTCGGGGTCGGCATTGATCGTTTCGGCGATGCCGTTGATGAAACGAATAATCAGTTTGGCCATGTAGTAGCCCGGTGCCGCCTTGCCGCCGAAGATCACCGTGCGCGGGGCCATCCCCTCGGCTTGGCCGTTCTTGATACGCAGGTATTGGGCTACCACCTGCAGGGCATTGAGGTGCTGGCGCTTGTACTCGTGGATGCGCTTGACCTGCACATCAAAGAGCGAGGCCGGATCCACCAGCACGCCGGTGTGGCTGTGGATGTAGTGGCTCAGCTTGCACTTCACCGCCAGTTTGGTGGCCTCCCAGCGCTCCAGGAAGCCGGTGTCGTCGACGAACTGCTCCAGCTTGCGCAGCTCGTCGAGCCGGTTGATCCAGCCCTCTCCGATCGACTCGTTCAGCAGGGCTGAGAGCTGGGGATTGGCCAGGGCCATCCAGCGCCTCGGTGTGACCCCATTGGTGACGTTTGTGAACTTCTCGGGCCATAGGGCCGCGAATTCAGGAAACAGCTCGGTTTTGACCAATTCGCTGTGCAGGGCCGCCACACCGTTGACGTGGTGGGAGGCCACGGTTGCCAGGTTGGCCATGCGCACCGCCTTGCCGCCCTCCTCGTCGATAATCGAAACCTTGCTCAGAATCTGCTCATTGCCTGGGTATTTCAGGCGCACCTGCTGCAGGAAGCGGCGGTTGATCTCGTAGATCAGCTCCAGATGGCGGGGCAGCAGGGAGCCGAACAGCTCGAGCCCCCACTTCTCCAGGGCTTCAGGTAGCAGGGTGTGGTTGGTGTAGGAGAGGGCGCGGCTGGTGATGCTCCAGGCCTCCTCCCACTCGAGGTGTTTGTCGTCGATTAGCAGGCGCATCAGCTCGGCCACCGCGATTGCCGGGTGGGTGTCGTTGAGCTGCACCGCCCAGTGGTCGGGGAAGTCGGTGATGGGGAGGCCGCGGGCATCCAGGTTGCGGATCATGTCCTGGAGCGAGCAACTCACGAAGAAGTGCTGCTGCTTCAGGCGCAGGCGGCGGCCCTCGTCGGTGCCGTCATTGGGATAGAGCACCTTGGATAGGGTCTCGCTGCCCACCTTCTCTTCGACAGCGCCGTAGTAATCGCCGATGTTGAAGGCGTAGAAGTCGAAGGATTCGGCGGCGTCGGCCCGCCAGAGACGCAGGCGGTCGCAGGTGTTGACTCGGTAGCCCAGCACCGGCACATCGTGGGGGATGCCGATGGCGTGCTCGCTGGGAATCCAGCGCACCCGGTAGGTGCCGTCGTCGTCGCGGTAGCTCTCGGTGCGGCCGCCGAAGCCCACGAAGCAGGCCTGGTCGGGGTGGGGCAATTCCCAGGGCCAGCCGCTCTTGAGCCATTTGTCGGTGATCTCCACCTGCCAGCCGTCCCGGATCAGCTGGTCGAAGATGCCAAATTCGTAGCGGATGCCGTAGCCAGTGGCCGGGATCTCAAGCGAGGCCAGGGATTCGAGGAAGCAGGCCGCCAGCCGGCCCAGGCCGCCGTTGCCCAGGCCCGGCTCCTCCTCGACGTCGAGGATCTCGTTGATGTCGTTGATGCCAAAGCGACGCAGGGCCTCGGCCGCTTCCTCCTGGATGCCGAGCATCAGCAGGTTGTTGCCCAGTTGGGGCCCGATCAGGAATTCGGCCGAGAGGTAGGCGACTACCCGGGTAGGGGTGGCGCTGATCGCTTCAATACCCGCCAGGTAGCGGGTCATCAGCCGGTCGCGCACGGCGTAGCTCAGCGCCATGTAGAGGTCGTGGCGGCTGGCGGTGGGGGCCAGCTTTCCCAGCGTGTAGAAGAGGTGACTGGTCAGGCCGTCGAAGACGTCGTCTGCGGTCAGACCACTGCGGTCGGGTTCGGCGTAGCAGCCAGGCGTCGGCAGGCGCAGGTTGCTGGGTTGGAGATCGCTCATCGCGGTAATACTGCGTCATGGGCCAGCTCGGAGCCGAGGTCCCAGCGCCAGTTCGTCACGTTTTCCGCATCGATGCCGTGCTGGTGGGCGTAGGCGCGGTTGGCCAGGATCGATTCCTTCATGCGCTCCTTGATGTGGGCGGCTCGGGAGCCAAGCCCCGGCACTCGGTCAATAACGTCCATGACTAAATTAAAACGGTCGATCTGATTGTTCATCGCCAGTTCTAGTGGAGTATTGATGTTGCCCCTTTCCTTATATCCACGCACGTGGAAGTTGGCGTGGTTGGTACGGCGATAGGTGAGCCGGTGAATGAGCCAGGGGTAGCCATGAAAGTTGAAGATCACCGGTCGATCCGTGGTGAACAGGCTGTCGAAGTCGCGATCGCTGAGGCCATGGGGGTGCTCGCTGGGTTGGGTAAGGGCAAACAGTTTGACCACGTTGAGCACCCGAATTTTGAGGCTGGGGATCGCTAGGCGCAAGATTTGCACAGCTGCCAGGGTCTCTTTGGTGGGGATATCGCCAGCGCATGCCATGACGACGGCTGGGTCTTCAGGGTCGCTGTTGCAGTCGTCGTTGCTGGCCCAGCTCCACAGGCCAATCCCCTTGGCCACATGGGCGCGCGCCTGCTCGAGCGTGAGGTATTGGAGATGGGGTTGTTTGTCGCTAACGATGATGTTGCAGACGTTGGTTTCCACCAGGGCCTGCTCGGCAACGGCCAGCAGGCAGTTGGCGTCGGCGGGCAGATAGACCCGAACCACGTCGCCGCTCTTGTTGCCGGCCAGGTCGATGAAGCCCGGATCCTGGTGGGTGAAACCGTTGTGGTCCTGTCGCCAAACCGTGCTGGAGATCAGGCAGGTCCAGGCGGAGATCGGCGCCCGCCAGGGGGCATGGTGTATGCAGCTCTCCAGCCACTTGGCGTGCTGGTTGAACATCGAGGCAATGACATGGGCGAAGGCCTCATAGGTGTGGAAAAGCCCATGCCGGCCCGTCAGCAGGTAGCCCTCCATCATCCCCACCAGGGTGTGTTCGCTCAGCATTTCCACCACCCGGCCACTGCGGCTCAATTCGCCGCCGTTGGCGTCTTCGGGAAGCAGCTCTTCGAGCCAAACCTTCTTGCTGCGCTCGTAGATGGCCTGAAGCCTGTTGGAGGCAGTTTCGTCTGGGCCGAAAACCCGCACTGAATCGGGGTTGAGCCCAATGGTGTCGCGCAGCAGTACGCCCAGGGGGGCGGTGTTTTCGTGTTCCAGCTGGCAGGGGGCGGCGACGGCGACGGCGTGGCTCTCCAGGGGGGGCAGCAGCAGCCGGCGCCTCAGCAGGCCGCCATTGGCGTGGGGATTGGAGCCCATGCGGCGCTGTCCGCTGGGCGAGAGGGCTTGCAGGTCGGGCCGCAGGCGGCCCTGGCTATCAAAGAGTTCCTCGGGGCGGTAGCTCTGCAGCCAGGTCTCCAGCTGCTGCAGCTGGGCCGGATCGCCCTTGGGGTTTGGCAGGGGGACCTGGTGGCTGCGCCAGAAGCCCTCGAGTTTGTTGCCATTGAGTTCCTTTGGCCCGGTCCAGCCTTTCGGGGAGCGCAGCACAACCATGGGCCAGGCCGGGCGGCTGACGTCGGTGGGATCACCGCTGCGGCGTGCTTCCCTTTGGATCTGCTGGATCCGGTCGATGGCGTTGTCCATGGCGGTGGCCATGGCGGCGTGCATCGCCAGCGGTTCGCTGCCCTCCACGAACAAGGGCTCCCAGCCATAGCCGCGCAGCAGGCTGGCCAGCTCCGCCCGGGGGATGCGGGCCAGCAGGGTGGGATTGGCGATCTTGTAACCGTTGAGGTGCAGCACCGGCAGCACGGCGCCGTCGCTGGCGGGATTGAGGAATTTGTTGATGTGCCAGCTGGTGGCAAGGGGCCCCGTTTCCGCCTCGCCATCGCCGACGCAGGCCAGGGCGATCAGCTCCGGGTTGTCGAACACCGCTCCGCAGGCGTGGGAGAGCACATAGCCCAGCTCGCCCCCCTCGTGGATCGAGCCGGGCGTTTCGGGGGTGCAGTGGCTGCCGATGTGGCCCGGGAAGGAGAACTGCCTCAGGAAGCGGCCCATGCCGACGGCGTCCTGGGATTTGTCGGGATAGATCTCGCTGTAGGAGCCGTCCAGGTAGGTGGGGGCAAGTACCCCCGGCGCGCCATGGCCCGGCCCCGAGAGGTAGATCATGCTCAGGTCGTGGGCCCGGATCACCCGGTTGGCATGGGCCCAGATGAAGGCCTGGCCCGGGCTGGAGCCCCAGTGGCCCAGCAGTCGGTTCTTGATGTGCTCAGGCCGCAGCGGCTCCCTCAGCAGGGGGTTGGCCTGCAGGTAAATCATGCCCACCGCCAGGTAATTGGCGGCCCGCCACCAGCCGTCGAGCAGTTGCAGCTGGGCCGAGGTCATCGTTGCCGCCATGCCCTGTGCACGAATCCCTAATCCTGACCGTAGCCATGGCTGCTACGCAGCAGCTTTAAGCCCGGATAAACATGGGATTCCCATAACTGGGATCCGGTCCACCTAGGGTCGCCCCCACGCTCTCTTTCCATGGGTCTGCCCGCGCTACTGCTCGAAATCGGCAGTCATCAGTCCGAGGTGGCTGAAACCCTCATCTCGGTGGGGGAGTTCCTGGTCATTTTTGTGGCTGCGCGCCTACTGGCGGAGCTGATGGTGCGGGTCCAGCTGCCCACGATCCTGGGCGAGCTGGTCGCCGGCGTGCTGATCGGAGTATCCGGTTTGCACCTGATCGTGCCGCCCGACACCCAGGCCCAGCTCAGCGGCTGGGGGCTGGGGTTGCTCAGCTCCCTGGCCGATCTCTCACCGGAAATGGTGCAGGAGATCTACACCGAGACCTTCCCAAATCTGGAGGCGGTTTCCCAGATCGGCCTGTTTGCCCTGCTGTTTCTTACCGGTTTGGAGAGCGAGCTCGACGAGCTAGTGGCGGTGGGTGCCCAGGCCACCACGGTGGCAGTGACCGGCGTGGTGCTGCCCTTTGCCCTCGGCACTGCGGGCCTTTATTACCTCTTCCATGTGCCGCTGATTCCGTCGATCTTCGCCGGGGCGGCGATGACCGCCACCAGCATCGGCATCACCGCCAGTGTGTTCGGCGAGTTGAAGTTTCTGCGCACCCGCGAGGGGCAGACCGTGATCGGCGCGGCCGTACTCGATGACATCCTCGGCATCGTCATCCTGGCCGTGGTGGTGAGCCTGGCCGGTGGCGAGGGCTTCAGTCTGGGCCCGATCCTCAAGCTGGTGGCGGCAGCGGGGGTTTTTGTGGCGGCGGCCCTTTTTCTGAGCCGCACCGCGGCCCCTGGCTTCGACTGGCTGCTCGACCAGCTCAAGGCCCCTGGTGAGGTCGTGGTAGCGGCCTTCGTGGTGCTGTCGCTCTGCTGCTTCGTGGCCCAGGCCATCGGCCTGGAAGCGGCCCTGGGCGCCTTTGCCGCCGGCCTGATCCTCAGTTCCTCCAAGCACACCCACGCCATCCAGGACACGGTCAAGCCCCTGGTTGCCCTGTTTGCCACGATTTTCTTCGTGCTCATCGGCACCGGCATGGATCTCTCGGTGCTCAACCCCTTCAACCCCGCGAACCGGGAGGGCCTGATCGTGGCGGCCTTCCTGCTCATCGTCGCCATTGCCGGCAAGGTGGCAACCGGCTGGAGCTACATAAGTAAGGAGAAGACCAACCGGCTGGTGGTGGGGCTGGGGATGATGCCCCGGGGCGAGGTGGGCCTGATTTTCCTGGGCCTCGGTACCCAGGCCGGCCTGCTCACCAAACCCCTGGAAGCCGCCATCTTGCTGATGGTGATTGGCACCACCTTCCTGGCTCCGATCCTGCTCAGACTGGTGCTAGGAGCTAGTGCCGGAGGCCCCGATCTTGATCCGCTCGCCGAAAACCCAACCTGAGTTCCCCGGGCCGAGGCGCTGGGGCCTGAGCTGGGGTGGGTGGTTCGACAATCGCCACGGCGAGTGGTGGTTGCTGGCCCAGCTGGCCCTGATAGCCGCCCACCTGCTTCCGCCTTGGCCGGCTCCAGGGGCGTGGGGTTACGCCTGGCCCCTGCCGGTTGCCCTTGGCGGGGCCTTGCTGTTTCTGCTGGGGCTGGCGCTGGCGGCCCAGGCCTTCTGGGGCCTGGGTGCCAGCCTCACCCCCCTGCCAGATCCGATTCCCGGTGCTGCCCTGGTCACCGTTGGCCCCTACGGCCGCTGCCGCCACCCCCTCTATCAGGCCCTGCTGCTCTGCTCCCTGGGGGTGAGCCTTGCCCTGGGCAGCCTGCTGCACCTGGCCCTGCTGCTGGCGCTCTGCGCCGTGCTGGGGGGCAAGGCCAGGCGGGAGGAGCGATCCCTTGAGAGACTGCATCCCGACTACGTCGCCTACCGAGCAAGTACCCCGGCGATCATTCCCCGTCTTCCCTGGCTCGACTGGCGAGTGCTGTGAACAGCCCCCAGCCAGCGGCGATCAGGCCGAGGCTGCTGGCCCAGTCCGGGCCCAGGGCCCAGCTCAGGGCCAGGTCGGCCAGCACGCCGATAGCCAGGGCCAGCAACAGGCTGCTGAGCACCAGCAGCAACTGCTGGGCCGCCCCAGGCAGGGGCCCTGCGGCCAGGGCCTCCTCCAGGCGCCCTAGGGGCCCGCTCAGGGGTAGGTAGAGCGCCAGGGCCCAGAGGGCGACCCCCGGCAGGAACGGGGTCCAGTCGGGGCTGGGGTAGAGCAATGGCCGACCGCGGATCTCCCTAGCATCGATCAGCCCGGTGACCTACGTAGTGGCTTGCCTGTCTGACCCCCAGCCCTGGAATTACGCCGGTCATCCCGTTCATGTTGTGACGGCTGCGCCCGAGGGGCCCGAGGGGCCGGCTGGGCCCGCGGTGCTGTTGGTGCATGGCTTCGGTGCCTCTACCGACCACTGGCGCCACAACATCCCCGTGCTGGCCCAGCGCCATGAGGTGCACGCCATCGACCTGCTGGGCTTCGGCCGCAGCGCCAAGCCGGCTGAGCTGGCCTACGGCGGCGCCCTCTGGCGCGACCAGCTGGCCGCCTACGTGACCGAGCGCATCGGCCGACCCACCGTGCTGGTTGGCAATTCCCTGGGCGGCTTTTCTGCCCTGGCCGCCGGGGCGGCCCTGGGCAGCCAGGCGGCTGGAGTGGTGCTGCTGAATGCGGCCGGACCGTTCAGCGATGAGCAGGCTCCGCCCAAGGGCTGGGCTGCCATCGCCCGCCAGACCATCGGTGGCGCCCTGCTGAAAAGCCCGGTGCTGCAGCGATTGATCTTTGAAAACCTGCGCCGGCCGGCCACGATCCGCCGCACCCTCAACCAGGTGTACGTCGACAAGACGAATGTGGACGATGCCCTGGTAGAGGCGATCCGCCGGCCATCGCTGGATCCGGGTGCCTTCGGGGTATTCCGCACCGTGTTCGATATCCCCCGGGGCCAGCCCCTCGATGAGCTGTTTGCCCAACTCGCCTGCCCCCTGCTGCTGCTCTGGGGGATCCGCGATCCCTGGATCAATGCCGCCGGCCGTCGCGGGGCCTTCCAGCGCCATGCCCCCGCTGCGACCACCGAGGTGGTGCTGGAGGCGGGCCACTGCCCCCATGACGAGGTGCCAGACCAGGTCAACAGCGCCCTGCTGGAGTGGCTTGGCGGCCTCAGTCCAGCTCCTGGCCTCAGTCCAGAGGGGGCGGTTGCACCCCTGGCAGACGCCCGCGAGCCAGCTGCTGGAGAGGGTCGAACTGCCGCTTGATTGCTTCGATCATGGGCCGGGCCGGGGCATCCAGCCAGGCCGGCAGCTGGCTGCTGGAAGGCTGGCGCAGCACCGTCAGATAGCCGCCCCACTGCTGGCAGCTGCGCCGTAGGGCTTCCACCCGGTAGGCCGGCAGCTCGGCTGCTGAGGCCCAGCTGACCCCCAGCCCACTGCCGGCGCCAAGGCACAGGGGGAGCTGGGCCAGGGCTGGCTCGGCTACCAGGGCGGGGGCCTGGCTGGGGCGCACCGCCAGGCGCAGCAGCCAGTCACTGGCTTCGGGGCCCGGGCCCCGGCCCTGGGCCACCTGTGCTTCGAGTTCGGCCGGCTCCAGGGGCAGGGCCCCGATGCCGAGCGTGGCGCCCCTGGCGCTGATGCAGGCGATCTGCTCTTCGAGGGTGGCGGCGTTGATGCTTGCCAGGCTGATCAGCAGGCCCGCATCTCCCCCTGTCCCCGCCCCAGTCCTGGAGCCGCCGCCGCCGGGACGCCACCAGTCGATCCGTTCGGGGCTGAGGCTCGATCCAAGCAGCCAGCTGGCCAGCTGGCCGAGGGCCTCGAGGGGGCCGCTGAGCCCCAGGCCCCGCCGTTGGGGCGGCAGCGGCAGGGTGCGCAGGGTGACGCTGGTGATCAGACCTAGGGCGCCCCAGCTGCCGGTGAACAGGCGCATCAGGTCGTAGCCAGCCACATTTTTGACCACCTTGCCGCCGGCCCTGGCGCGGACCCCGTCGGCGCGGACCAGCTCGATGCCGATCAGCTGGTCGCGCACACCCAAATAACGCTGGCGCAGGCCGCCGGCAAAGCCGCGGGCCACCAGGCCACCGACGCTGCCACTGGCAGCGCCTCTGCTGCCGCTGCCCCAGGGCCAATCCAGGGTCAACCACTGCCCATGGTGTGCCAGCTCGGCCTGGAGCTCCACCAGTGGGGTACCGGCCCAAACCGTCACGGTGAAGTCGCCCGGGCTGTGCTCCACGATGCCGCGCCGGGCCCGGCAACTGACGGTGGCACTGCCTGGCTCTGGCTGGGGCCCCCAGCTCAGGCGGCTACCCAGCCCGGCCGGTTGCCAGGGCGCAGCCTGCCGGTGCAGCTCGCGCACCAGCTCCTGCAGTTCGCCGGGCTCAGGGGAGATCACGGCACGATGGTGCCATGGCCGCCAACTTCAAGATCATCGTTCTTGACGATGACCCAACCGGCTCCCAGACCGTGCACAGCTGTCCCCTGCTGCTGCGCTGGGATGGGGCCTCCCTGGCGGCGGGGCTGGAGCACCCATCGCCCCTGCTGTTTCTGCTGGCCAACACCAGGGCGCTGGCGCCGGCGGCGGCGGCCGAGCGGGTGCGTGAGATCTGCCGGGCCCTGGCGGCGGCCCTGCCGGCAGCGGGGCTCGAGCGCTGGTGGCTGGTCAGTCGCGGCGATTCCACCCTGCGCGGCCACTTCCCGCTGGAGGTGGATGTGATCTCCGCTGAGCTGGGTCCATTCGCCGCCACCCTGCTGGTGCCTGCGTTCCTGGAAGGGGGGCGCACCACTGTGGGCGGAGTCCATCTCTTGCAGGGTCAGCCCGTGCATGAAACGCCCTTTGGCCGCGATGGCCTGTTCGGTTACTCGACAAGTTACCTGCCGGCCTGGGTGGAGGAGAAGAGTGGCGGCCGCATCCCGGCGTCAGAGGTGCAGGGCCTCGAAGCCGCCAAGCTCAGCCGGGCCTGCGAGGATGGGGGACAGGAGCTGGCCCAATGGCTGGCTGGTCTTGCCGCCCAGCCCCTGGTGGCGGTGGATGCCGAGCAGCCCCAGCAACTCGCGGCCCTGGCCAGGGTGGTGCGTGCCTCCCCGCGGCCGGTGCTGGCCCAGTCGGCGGCGAGCTGGATACGGGCCCTGGCAGCCCTGCCGCCCCAGCCCCTTGCCGGAGCCGACCTGGTGGCATTGCGCCGCGGCGGCGGCGATGGCGAGCCATTGCGGGGCCTGGTGCTGGTGGGCTCCCATGTGCCCCTGGCCGATGCCCAGCTCGCCTCCCTGCTGGCTGAGCCGCTCTGCACCGGCCTGGAATTGCCCGTGGCCCGGCTGGCGCAGCTGCTGGAGGCCCCCCCGCCTAACGCCCTGTTGGCCTGCCTGGAGCGGGACTGGCTGCTTGAGCTGGAGGAGATCCTCGCTGGGGGGCGCACGCCGGTGCTCTACAGCAGCCGCGGTGAATTCCCCTGCACTTCGCTGGCGGCGCGCCGCCGGCTCGGGGACGGCCTGGCGGCGCTGATGGCCCGGTTAGTGGGGGCCTTGGCTCCCCAGCTGGCTTACCTGATCAGTAAGGGCGGCACGACCACCCATGCCCTCCTGGCCGATGGGCTCGACCTGGCGGCAGTGGAGTTGCAGGGCCAGCTTTTGCCTGGCCTTTCGCTGGTGTTGACGCCAGCGGAGCTGCCGGTGCTCACCTTTCCCGGCAACCTGGGGGATCCGGGCACCCTGCGCCAAGCCTGGCGCCTCATGGAGGGTTTGGAATCTTGCTCCTAGAGGCGGCGTAGCCGAGCGCCACCAGGGCCAGGGCCGCCAGGCTGTCAACCCAGTCGTGGACCATCGCCCCCAGCAGAAAGGCCAGCGATACCGCTGCCACCAGCAGGGGGGTGAGGGGGTAGCCCCAACAGCGGAATGGCCGGGGCAGCTCCGGTTCCTGGCGGCGCAGGGCCACCAGGGCGGCGATGCCTGCCAGGGGCAGGCTCACGTAGAGCAATGCCCCCATGGCCAGTAGCCGCTCGAAGGAGCCCGCCAGCACCAGGCCCGCGGCTGCGGCGCTGGTGAGCAGTAGGGCAACGGTGGGCGTGCCGCCGTCATTGACGCTGGCGGCAAAATCCGGCACCAGGCCATCGCGGCCCAGGCCATAGAGGATCCGTGGGGCCGCCATCACCACGGTGTTGATCAGTCCCAGCAGCGAAATCAGGGCCACGGCGGTGATCAGATTTCCCCCCAGGGGGCCGGCCAGGGCTCGCCCCGCGGCGGCGGCTGGCAGGGTTGAGCTGGCCAACTGGGCGATCGGCAGCACGTGCAGCAGGGCCAGGTTGATCAGCAGGTAGAGGGCCGTCACGGCCAGCACACCGCCGATCAGGGAGCGGGGCAGATCCCGCTCGGGTTCGCTGAACTCCTCGGCGAAATAGACCGGGCTGGCCCAGCCGTCGTAGGTGGTGATCACCGCCTGCAGGGCCAGCACGGCCGGCATGGTCAGGTGCTGCCAGGCGGGGGCGATTGGCGGCTCCGGGGGTACAGCACCGCCGCCGAGCTGGGCCTGGGAGGGCAGCAGAAAGCAGGCTGCCACCAGGGCCAGGAAGGCCACCGCCTTGACCAGGCTGAGCAGTTCCTGGCTGGCGCTGCCGGCCCGCAGGCCCCGCAGCTGGATCAGGGTGAACAGGCCGATCGCCCCCAGGGCCAGGGCCTGGGCCCCAAAGGGCAGCAGGCGCCAGGGGGCAGGCAGCAGGGCCTGGCCGTATTCCCCCACGGTGGTGGCCACCCAGGCCAGGCCGATGCAGTGGGCCAGCCAGTCGGTCCAGCCCACCAGGAAGCCGACCCGGCGCCCGAAGGCCCTCTCCGCATACACATACCAGCCTCCCGCCCGGGGCAGGCTGGCTGCCAGCTCGGCGATACAGATCGCCCCCAGCAGCGCATATAGCCCGCCCACCAGCCAGGCCGCCAGCAGCAGCGGCGCCGTGGGCAACTGGGCTGCGACCAGCCCAGGGGTGCGCAGGATGCCCGCCCCGATCGTGCCGCCCACGGCTCCAGCCAGGCCGAAACCCAGGCCCAGGATGGACAGGAGCCGGCCCGGGGGTTGGTCGGCCATCAGGGCTGATGGGGCAAGGGGGCCGAGTTAATGGCCGCCGCCTGCCCGCCAGCTGCGTTGCAGCAGCTCGATTGGATGGAGCACCGGGATCGGCCGCTCCTGCTCGGCGAGGTGATGGCGAATCTGCAGGGTGCAGCCGATGTTGGCACTGGCCGCCAGCTCGGCGCCGGTGTCGGCCAGGTCGGCCGCCTTGAGCTGGCCGAGCTCGGCGGCCTCCCGCGGCTGCACCAGGTTGTAGATGCCGGCGCTGCCGCAGCACACGCCCGCCTCCGTGGCCTCCCGCAGCAGCAGGTGGGGGATCCGGCGCAGCAGGGCCCGGGGCTCGGCGCTGATGCCCTGGCCGTGCAGCATGTGACAGGGATCGTGATAGGCCACCGCCAGCGGCCGCTCGGCGGTGGCGGGGCTGCCGTCAGAGTGGGCAATGGGGCCCAGGCGGGCCCGGAAGGCCTCGCTCAGGCCCAGACCGTGCAGGAATTCATGCACGTCCCGCACCTGGGATGCAAAGGCCCCGCCGCGTTCACCGTTAAGGATCGTGCCGTAGGCCTTGAGGGTGTGGCCGCAGCCGGAGGCCGCCACCAGCACCGCATCGAGGGGTTCGGGCCCCGCCGGTCGGCCCGGGCCCAGCACGGCAGCGAAGCTGTCGATTACGGCGGTGGCGAGCTGTTCGGTGTGCGCCAGCTCGCCCTGATGGTGAGTTACGGCGCCGCAGCAGCCCTGATCCGGCGGGATCACCACCTCGATGCCGTTGGCGCTCAGCACCTCCACTACGGCCCTGTTCACCGCTGGATCAAACAGGCGCTGGACGCAGCCCAGCAGCAGCCCCACCCGGGCCCGCCGCTCGCCGCGGGCTGGCACCACCGTCGGGAAGTTGGCCTGGAAGGCCTCGGAGGGCAGGGGCGGCAGCAGCCGCTCCATCGCCTCGAGCTGGGGGCCGAGCAGGCGGGTAAGGCCGCTGCGGCGGGCAAGGGCCTGCAGCGGCGTGCCGGCATAGGCCCGCAGGGGAGTCAGCACCGCCCGTAACCGCGCCGGGTAGGGGAGCAGGGCAAATAGCAGCCGGCGGAAGGCCCGCTGGGCCGGGCTGCGCAGCTCCGGAGCGTTGAGTTGGGGCCGGGTGGCCTCGATCAGCTGGTCGTAGCGCACCCCCGAGGGGCAGGCGGTGACGCAAGCGAAGCAGCCCAGGCAGCTGTCGAAATGGCTAGCCACCGTGGCGTCGAGCTCCAGTTCGCCGGCTTCGATCGCCTTGAGGGTGTGGATGCGGCCCCGGGGCGAATCCATCTCCGTGCCCAGCACCCGGTAGCTGGCGCAGGTGGGCAGGCAAAAGCCGCAGTGCACGCAGGGGTCGGTGCCCCCAGCAGGCAGGCCGGGCAGGGTCATTGGAGAGGCTGGTTTCCTGGAGGTGAAATCAGTGCCCATGGGCTCTCTGGCGAATTTCGACCCAGGGTTCGCCGCCTTCGAGGAGTTCGATGGCCTTGGGCAACGTGGTGGATAGAACAGCCTGGAGGGCCGCGTTACTGCTGTTGCCCAGGCGCAGCCAGATGACCTTTGGAGGTGGCCCCTGCGTGCCTAACAGCTGGACAAAGTCCTGGTCCTTGGTCATGACCAAGGCTCCGGCCAAGCGCGCCTTGAAGAAAATGTCATGGTCGCTGGCATCGCGCAGGCCGATGTTGCGTACAGGGATGGCCTCCAATCCGATTGCTTGCTCGTTGATCCAACGGGCCAATGCTGGCGGAAGCTGGGCATCGAGCCAGAGCTTCATCCCACAAGCACGGGGTGATCCAAGGCACGAGCGGCGTAATCGAGAGCTGCTTGAAGATCCTCGGGTTCAAGATCAGGAAAGTCCGCGAGGATCGCCGCGCTGCTCTGGCCGGCAGCATAGAGATCCAGAATGTCGCAGACGCGAATGCGCATCCCCCGGATGCATGGCCTGCCGCCGCACTGATCCGGGTTGTGGGTGATCCGACACTGGGCCATGGTGCACAGACTAAGAGGCTTTGACCTGGCCAACCGCTAGCCAGGCTGCGGCAGTGATCATCCCCCGAAGTGGCGGATCACGGCGTCGGCGAAACCGCTGCAGCTCACCGGCTCCACCGGTGGCTCCATCAGCCGCGCCAGGTCGTAGGTGACCTCTTTGCTGGCGATGGCGGCGCTGAGGCCGGCGGTGATCAGGTCTGCCGCCTCCTGCCAACCCATGAACTCGAGCATCATCACGCCCGAAAGAATCACGGAGCCGGGGTTGATGCGATCGAGGCCGGCGTGCTTCGGCGCGGTGCCGTGGGTGGCCTCGAAGATGGCGGCGTTGTCGCCGATGTTGGCGCCGGGGGCCATGCCCAGGCCGCCCACCACGGCGGCGGCGGCATCACTGACGTAGTCGCCATTGAGGTTGAGGGTGGCCAGCACGGAGTACTCCTGGGGTCGGGTTTGGATCTGCTGGAAGATGCTGTCGGCGATGCGGTCGTCGACCAGCACCATCTGCTTCCACTGGCCGTCACCGTGACTGGCGCCGATCGCCGCAAGCACGTCGCCTACCTCAGTGTCGATCGCCGCTTTTTTCTCGGGGGTGAGGGCGTCGTAGCCCGGCTCGATCATGCGGGCATTGGCTTCGATGCCCAGGCCCGGATTGCGCTCGACGTTGTCGAGGATCCAGCTTTCGCGTTCGGTCACGCACTCGGCACGAAATTCGGTGGTGGCCAGTTCATAGCCCCAGTCGCGGAAGGCACCTTCGGTGAATTTCATGATGTTGCCCTTGTGCACCAGGGTCACGTGGCGCTTGTCGCCCTCGAGGCGCAGGGCGTGCTGGATCGCCTTGCGGATGTGGCGCTGGCTGCCGAACTTGCTCACCGGCTTGATGCCGATGCCGGAGCCAGCGGGGATGCGGCGGTTGCCGAGCTTGCCGTTGGCCGGGATCACCACCTCATTGAGGTGCTTGATCAGCTCGAGGCATACCGGATCAGTGGCTTCCCACTCGATCCCCATGTAGATGTCCTCGGTGTTCTCCCGATACACGATCACGTCGAGGTCTTGCGGCCGTTTGTGGGGGCTGGGGGTGCCCTCGTAATAGCGGCAGGGGCGCACGCAGCAGTACAGATCGAAGATCTGGCGCAGGGCCACGTTTAGGGAACGGATGCCGCCGCCGATCGGCGTGGTGAGCGGGCCCTTGATGGCCACGCCGTAGGTGCGGATCGCTTCTAGGGTGTCCTCAGGCAGGTACTGGTAGGTGCCGTAGAGGTCGCAGGCCTCATCGCCGGCATACACCTTGAACCACTCGATCCGCCGCTCGCCGCCATAGGCCTGGGCCACGGCGGCATCGAGCACCTTTTGGGTGGCGGGCCAGATGTCCACGCCGGTGCCGTCGCCGCGAATGTAGGGAATGATCGGATCGTTGGGTACGACTGGCTGGCCGCTCTCGAAGCGGATGGCCGTGCCCGAGGGAGGGGCGGTGAGCTGCTCGAATTGCGGGGAGCTGGTAGCCATTCGTGCGGCAGGGAAGGATTGGGCGAGCCTAGGTTTCGCCAATGCGGCGGTTCTGCTCAGGGGAAACGGCATGAATGCCACCGATCAGGCCCGGAATCTCGAACTGGCTCAGGCAATCGCTGCGGTGGCCGTGCTGTTTCGGCAGCACTTCCCAGATGCCTGCGTAAATCTCACCCCCTGGCGCGACGATCCCCAGACCCGCGCCT
>NZ_JAGQCR010000004.1:0-40812 GCF_024346295.1 Cyanobium sp. BA20m-14 | reverse complement strand
ACAGGTGGAGCAGGCACCCGCCCGACAGGAGTAAGGCAGATCGACGCCCTGTTCCTCAGCGGCATCGAGGATGTACTGGTCGTCAGGAACCTCGATGGTCTTGTTGAGGCCTTCGCTCTCGCTGATGAGGGTGACCTTGTAGGAAGCCATGAAAAGGATTAGGGCTCACAGGTACCCGAAAGCCGGGCCTGTAGGACCCAACCTTCATACATCCGCCGCAAGCCTTTCCTGGCCATTTCCAGGCCAGGACGCTGGAAGCCCAATCAAAACCAGGGCACAGATCAGCGTGCCTTATGCAACGCGCCGGATCGTCATCAGGCCCCACAGGCCCTGCTGGGCGGTGAGCTGGGCCCGCCAGCCCTGCTCCAACAGGGCCTGCTCCAGGCCAGGGGCCTGGTCTACCAACAGCCCACTCAGCAGGCCCACCCCGGTGGCGCCCAGCAGGGTGTGAAACGTCGGAGAGAGGGCCTCGATAACCGGAGCCAGGATGTTGCAGAGCAGCAGATCGGCGGGCCGGCCCTCCAGCAGGGCGGCAAGGGTTTGGGCCGACCCGAGCCCTACCTGGAGTCGATCGCTGCAGCCAGAGAGAGCGGCGTTGTCCTGGGTGGCCCGAACCGCCAGGCAATCGGTGTCCACGGCAGCCACCCGGGCCGCCCCCTGCAGCAGGGCAGCCAGGCCAAGGATGCCGCTGCCACAGCCCAGATCCGCCACCCGGATGGGGCCGAGGCTGCCGCCAGCCTGGTCGGCCAGGGCCTCGATCGCCTCCAGGCACAGCCGCGTGGTGGGATGGCTGCCAGTACCGAAGGCACTGCCTGGATCCAGCCGGATCACCCGCCGATCGGCATGGGCAGCGGGCAGCTCCAACCAGACCGGCAGGATCAGCAGGGTGCGGCCCACCGGATCGGGCTGCCAGTGCTGCTTCCAGCTGAGGCTCCAGTCCTCATCGTCCTGGCGGGTCCAGGTGATCGGCGGGAGTTGCAGGGCGAAGGGCTCCGCCAGGGGCGCCAGGGCCGCCTCCAGCTGCTGCCGCTCTGCTTCGGGCCAATCGGCTGCAGGCAGCCAGGCCAGCAGCTGCCGCTGCTGGGGCGCCTCCGGACGGTGGCGCAGCGCCACCCGGGGGATGCCCAGCAGCTCGAGCTTCCAAAGCAGAGATTCCTCCAGTTCTGGCGGGCATGCCAGCTCCAGCCTCCACCAGCTCAGGGGGCCGGACATCAGGAGGCGGGCATCAGAGGGCCGGGCATCAGAGGGTGACCGGATGGGCTGCCTGGATGCCGTTAATGGCAAGCACCGAAGCCAGCAGGGTCGGCGGAATGGGGTCGTCCAGGCTGAGCACCATCACGGCATCACCGCGCACGATGCGGCGACCCACTTGCATCGAGGCGATGTTGACGTTGTGTTCGCCCAGCAGGGAGCCCAGCTCGCCGATGATCCCGGGCATGTCCCGGTGGCGGGTGAACAGCATGTGGCGGCTGGGGACCACGTTCACCGGGAACTCATCAATGCTGGTAATGCGCAGCTCACCTTCGGCGAACACCGCCCCGGTGACGCTGTGGCTGGCCTGGGGGCTGCGGGAGCGCAACTGCAGGGAGCCAGCGGCAAAATCGCGGCTGGCGTCGTCCTTGACCTCCAGCACGTGAATACCCCGCTCCTTGGCCTCAAGGCTGGCATTGACGTAGTTGATGCTGTCGCCTAGGGCTGTGGAGAGCAGACCCTTGAGGGCCGCCACCACCAGCGGCTGGGCAGGGTGCACAGCGAAATCACCCTGGAGGCGGACCTCCAGCTCGCTGATCGGGCCACCGGCCAGCTGGCTGATCAGTTGGCCGAGGGTTTCGGCCAACTGCAGGTGGGGCTTGAGCTGCTCCATCACCTCGGCATTGAGGCCGGGGATGTTGACCGCACTGCGGGCGGGCAGGCCCAGCAACACATCGCGGATCTGCTCGGCCACGTCGATGGCCACATTCTCCTGGGCCTCTTCGGTGGAGGCGCCGAGGTGGGGAGTGAGGATCAGCCGCTCCTTGACCGATCGCAGGGGCGAGCCGGCCTCCAGGGGCTCCTTGGCGTACACGTCAAGGGCCGCGCCGCCGATGGTGCCATTTTCAACCGCCGCGGCCAGGGCTGCCTCGTCAATGATGCCTCCACGGGCACAGTTGACGATGCGGGCCGTCGGTTTCATCGTCTTCAGCAGCTCCGCGTTTACCAGGTTCTCGGTGTCGGGGGTGCGGGGCAGGTGCAGGCTGACGTAATCGGCCTCGGCAAACAGGGCAGGCAGGGTCAGCAGCCGCACCTGCATCTGCTGGGCCCGTTCGGCCGACACATAGGGGTCGTATGCCATCACATCCATGCCCATGGCCTTGCCCACCCGGGCCACGTGGGAGCCGATCTTGCCCAGACCAACCACGCCAAGCTTCTTCTTGTAGAGCTCGTTACCGACGTATTTCTTGCGGTCCCAGCCGCCGGCCATGGTGCTGGCGTGGGCGTGGGGCACATGGCGCGAAAGTGCCAGCATCAGGGCCAGGGCCTGCTCAGCGGCGGCGATGGTGTTGCCCTCAGGCGAGTTCACCACCAGCACACCCCGCTTGGTGGCGGCCGGCACGTCCACGTTGTCCACCCCGACACCGGCGCGGCCAATGATCCGCAGTTTGTCGGCCGCTTCAATGATTTCGGCGGTCACCGTGGTGCCGGAGCGGATCATCAAGGCTTCGTAGTCGCCGATGATCGCCCTGAGCTCCTCCGGTGGAAGGCCTGTGCGCACATCCACCTGGGCCACCTGGGAAAGGATGTCAATCCCCGCCTGGTCGATCGGATCCGAAACGAGAACCTTTGTCATGCCCAGCGGTGGGGAGGGTGAGCCGGGGGTGCAGTGTAGTGAGCGGTGAGAATTCCCCCATCCCGAACCAAGAGAGCAGAGCGTGGGTACGAGTGTGGTGGTGGTGCTCAATGACCGCAAACGGATGCAGCAACTGCGGGATCGCCTGGCCGACCTTCAGCCACCCCTGCTGCAACTGGAGGCGATCGGCCCAGGCGAGCAGACCCTGGCCGAGGTGGCCCGACTCAACCCAGCGATCGCCCGTCGCAATCGGCAGCGCACCATGGCCCGCTGGCTGATTCCCTTCGGCTTCCTGGCCGGCCTCACCTTCACCTACATCACCGATCTCGACACCTTCGCCTTTGCCGGAGCCTGGAGCCAGCACCTGATCGGCGCCCTGCTCGGCATGGGCTCGGGTTGGATGGGCAGCTTCGCCGCAGCCGCCAGCGTGAGTTCGGAGGAAGACGACCGCATCCGCAGCCTGCGCAACCGGGTGGAGGAGGGCAACTGGCTGCTGCTGGCGGAAACCGCCAATGGGGTGGAGATGCCCTGGATCAGCCTGCAGCAGGCCAAACCCCTCGCCGTGGTGCGCCTGGGCGATGGTTAACGGGGAGACACTTTGACGTTGCCACGGCACGAATTACTGGCAGGCAGCGCCCACCCCCAGGAGCTCGAGGCCGTGATTGCGGCGGCTGAGCAGGGCCTGCGCAGCTGGGAGCCCGTCTGGACCGCCTTCATGGACGGCGGTCTGCGCGAGGAGGCGGAGCAACGGTTGGCTGCCCTGGCCGAACTCGACCTGGCCAGCTGGGGTGGTTTTCCGGGCGCTGAGCGGCGGCGCCTGTTGCTGCAGCGCCGCGAAACAGCTCTGGCAGCAAACGCCCTCCCCAGCGGGTTGCTGGGTCTGGAGATCAGCGGCAACTTCCTGTTTGATCAGGCCGAGCGGGCCGACTTCCGCAGCGGCCTGCTGGCGGCCGGCGCCAGCCAGGGTGACCTTGGCGACATCTGGCTGAGGGGCGACCGCGGCGCCCAGGCCATCGTCACCGCAAGCCTGGCCGCCGCCTTGGACGGCCAGGGAGCCAGCGTGCGCTCGGTGGAAGTGCGCCTGGAGGTGCGCCCCCTGGAGCAGCTGCAGCTGCCAGCCGAGCGCCAGCCCCGTCGCTTCCAGACGGTGGAGGCATCCCTGCGGCTGGATGCGGTGGCCTCAGCTGGCTTTGGCCTGGCTCGCAACCGCATGGTCGAAAAGATCCGCCAGGGCAAGGTGCGGCTCAATTGGCAACCGATCAGCAGCCCCAGCCGGCTGCTGCAGAAGGGCGATCGGGTTCAGCTGGAAGGCCGCGGTGAGCTGAGGATTGAGGCGGTGGAATCCACCAAGCGGGAGCGCTGGCGAATCGCCATCCTGCGCTGCTAAGGGCTGGTGGTTCTGTAAAGTCGAGACGCTTCTGGGGCGATTAGCTCAGAGGTAGAGCACTACCTTGACACGGTAGGAGTCACTGGTTCGATTCCAGTATCGCCCATTTATTGCATCAATCTTTCTTTCCTCGCCCAGTTTTGATTCAATCATTTTTGCGCCTGAGCATCAATTACGTTTCGGCCAGATGGCAATCACGGCAACCGATCTGACCGTTGTTATCGGCCTGGCTCGCTCCGGTATCGGGGCCGCCAAGCTGCTACGCCATCGCGGCCAGGCAGTGCTGGTGATCGAAAGCCAGACCAGCCCCGAGCTTGAAGCCAAGGCAGTCGAACTGCAGCAGCTGGGTATCGAGGTTCAACTTGGCACCCCCCTGAGCCCCGAGACTTTCGCCGCTCTCACCACGGCCGTCAGAAGCGTGGTGGTGAGCCCAGGCATCCGCTGGGACCACCCCACCCTGGCCTGGCTGCGGCAGCAGGGAATCTGCGTCCAGGGGGAAATGGAGCTGGCCTTTGAGGCCAGCGGCGGCGTGCCCTGGATCGGCATCACCGGCACCAATGGCAAAACCACAGTCACCCACCTTGTGAGCCACCTGCTGCGGCATGGGGGCCTGGACGCCCCCATGGGAGGCAATGTGGGCTTTTCAGCCACCGAGCTGGTGCTCGCACGGCTCAAAAGCGGCGCCCCCCCTCCCGATTGGCTGGTGATGGAGCTCAGCAGCTACCAGATCGAAGCAGCTCCGAAGCTGGCTCCCCGGCTTGGCATCTGGACCACCCTCACCCCGGACCATCTCGAGCGCCACGGCAGCCTTGAGGCCTACCGCGCCATCAAACGCAGCCTGTTGGAGCGATCTGCGGTGCCCATCCTCAACGCCGACGATCCCGACCTCCGTGCCCACGCCGCCAGCTGGAGTCGGGCCACCTGGATCACAGCCGGCAGCCGGGACGCCCTACCGGGCCCAATCCAGCCCAGTCTCTGGATCGAAAACGACACGGTGATGGGGGCCGGCCAACCGCTCATGGACGCCAACTGTCTGGCCATGCCAGGCGCCCACAATCGCCAAAACCTGCTGCTGGCGGTGGCGGCCGGCCTCGAAGCAGGCCTGAGCGGCGCCCAGATGGAGAGGGCCTTGCGCGCCTTTCCCGGGGTGCCCCACCGGCTTGAGCGGCTGCCGGAACGACAGGGAATCACCTTTTACAACGACAGCAAGGCCACCAATTACGACGCCGCCGAAGTTGCCCTCAAGGCCCTGACGGGGCCGCTGGTGGTGCTGGCGGGCGGCCAGTCCAAACAGGGCAATCCCGGCAGCTGGCTGGCGGCCCTGGGGGAAAAGGCTGCGGCTGTGGTGCTGTTTGGGGCAGCCCAGGCGGAATTCCAACAGCTGCTCAGGGAGGCTGACTTCCCCGGGGCCGTGCACCGCTGCCAAGCCCTCACAGACGGCGTCCCCCTGGCCGTCCAACTGGCCCAGGCCCATCAGTGCAGGGCCGTAGTGCTATCTCCAGCCTGCGCCAGCTTTGATCAATACGGCGATTTTGAAGCCCGCGGCGAGCACTTCCGCCAGCTGGTCGAGGCCCTGTAAACAACCTGGCTGGAGGACTAGCATCGGGTCGGGAAGATTGCAGGGTTGGGGCCATGGCCTACTGGTTGATGAAGAGCGAGCCTGATGTCTACGGGATCGGGCATCTACAGCAGGAAGGCACCACTCTGTGGGATGGGATCCGCAACTATCAGGCCCGCAATTTCATGCGGACAATGCAAATCGGCGACCGGGCTTTCTTCTACCACTCAAACACCAAACCACCGGGCATTGTGGGCCTGATGGAGGTGATTGAAACCAACCTGACCGATCCCAGTCAGTTTGATTCCAGCTCCAAATACTTTGACCCTTCAGCCACCCCAGAGCGGCCCCGCTGGGACTGCGCTCGCCTGCGCTATCTGAGCAGCTTCCCAAACCTGCTGAGCCTCGACGCCCTGCGCGAGAGCTTCAGCCCTGAAGAGCTCGGTGTAGTGAGACGGGGCAACCGCCTCTCGATCCTGCCGGTATCTGCCCCCTGTGCGGAGCGGCTGCTGGCCCTGCTCGAGGCGCCGTGAGCGGCCCCGCCCCCCTGGCGATCCGATCTGCCGTGGAGCGGGGTTGGCTGGCCTTCAGCCACTGTCCCTGGGTGCTGATGGGCTTCACCCTGGTAAGCGGCGCCAGCAATCTCCTGGCCCAGGTGTGGTTTCGGCGCGAGAGTGGTCGGGTGATCTCTGAGCTGGGCCAGCCCGATGGCCTGGCGATCACCCTGGCCGCCAGCGCCTGGATCCTTTACGTGGCCACGGGCCTCTGGATGGTCGTGGGGCTGATGCGTGGATCCCTGCTAGCCCTCGAGCAAGGCCGGCCCCGGTTCGGCGATCTGATCCGGCTGGATGGTCGGGCCATGGTTCGCTGTTTTGGCACCCTGGCCCTGGCCCTGGTGGTGCTGGCGCTGATCGTGCGCCTGGCCCAGGCCAGTGCCTGGTTGCTCACCTTGCTCCAGCCGCTGCTGGCGCCGCTGCCGCTGCTGGCGGGCGTGGCTGCTGCCATCTACCTAAGTGCCGACCAGATCCTCTGCCTGCCCCTCAGCCTGATCGGCGGCCTCAATCCGGTGGCCGCCTTTCAGGGCAGCCGGGCCGCCACCGATCCCCACTGGCTCCACGCCCTGGGACTAACCCTGGTGCTGCTCGCGATGGTGCTCGCCGGTTTCCTGGTGCTGGTGATGGGCCTGGTGGTCGCCCTACCGGTCGCCACCTGCACGCTCACTGCCGCATATCAACAATTGTTCGGAGCTGGGCAGGGAACAGGTTGGCGAGGTAGCAGCGGGTGACGTCGCGGCTGCCCAGGCCGTTTTGCACCAAAAAACCGGCCAGCGCGGCCTGGAAAAGGCGATATTGATCCCAGTTGGGATGCTGGGCAATGAAGCCTGCCATCGAGGCCAGCAGTTCCCGGGGCACCTCGGTGCAGAAGCTGATGGTTTGGCTTTCCCCAGATTCACAGGCAGGGGCCGCAACCCCTGGAGGCTCGAGCGCGCTTGCTCGGACGCTTTCAAGGGCCTGCGGTTCCACGGCGGTTTTAAGCGGGGTCTTGGCACCAGTTCCCCACATCCGCTGCAGGCCGTCAAATCTCATCAGGCAAGCCTTTCGCCCCCCATCCCGAGCTGAGATTGGGCGCTGGGCCTGGCCCCTGGGCGGGCCCAGGCCACCAACGGGCCAGCAGGGGGCTCCAGGGCCGCAGTTGTCAAGGGGAAACTGGCCAAGGCCGCCATTCTCCCCAGCTCCCGGGTCCCAGGCGGGCTCTGGAGCGGCGAGCTGGGGAAAAGTTGGGCAAAACCGCTCTCGATCTGGGGGTTAGGCGGGAATCGGGCCGTAATCAACAGTGCTGATCAAAGCCCGGATCAAGCCGGATCTCAGCCTGGATTGTGGCCGAGAGCCCCTAGGGCTGCGACCAATGCCTGGCTGACCGATGGCGGCCAGCTGCCTTCCACGGCTCGGAGGCCCCCCGAGGGGGTCAGCACGAAACGCAGGACCCATGCCTCCAGGTCCCCCTCCAGAGCCAGCCAAAGCTGACCCCGCTCCAATTCAAGGGTGATCGCCTCCTGGGGCATCAGCTGGGCGGCCAGGGCGCGATGCTCCCGCAGCAATTCGAGCAAGCCTCTCTGCAGCTCGCCAGCCTCGGCGGCGGTCAGCTCCACGGCCCAACCCGGGCCTCCAACCAAAACGGAAAAAGGTTGGCGGGCCGGGTCCACCAGCCAACGCCACCCTTCCCCCTCCTGCACCTGCATCCTGGGGGAATCAGCCGGGCAGCAGGTCGGGCTGGTCCTGCTCGTCGCTCAATTCAATGATGGCCCGCTGCACCGGTTTGACCATCGAATCGTCGAGGAGGCCATCAAAATCATCAAAACGGCGCTGCTTGGCCCGGAAGGCGATGCGCACCGTGGTCAGGTAGCGGTTGCTGGTGTTGCGGATCAGGCTGTCGGCCCGCTGGGCCAATTCCTTGGGGTTGACATCAAAACCGCTCTGCATAGATCCATCCCAATGGCTAAAGCCTAGGTCAGCGGCCCTGTTCCCCTGGCTAGAAGGGAGCTATGCAGGGCACCCTGGCGATCGATCTAGGCAGCACCACCACGGTGGTGGCCTACCAGGGGCCCAACACCGCGGCCGAGCTGCTGGCCCTGCCGCCTTACAGCAGCTGCGAACCGGTGGTGGTGCCGACCCTGCTTTGGCTCAACGATCCAGCCACAAGCAACCCCCTGATCGGACGCCAGGTGCTGGAGGCCGGCCTGGCCCATGGCGACGGCCCCCAGCTGCACCGCGACTTCAAACGGCAGATCGGCGCCAATCCGGCTGCCACCACCCCAGCTACCGCTTCTGGTAAGGCTTCTGGTACAGCTTCTGCCCCTGGCCCGGCCCCTGCCTTGCCCCTTAGCCCGGAGCAGGCTGGCGCCTTGCTGCTGCGTCGGCTCTGGGCCGCCCTGCCCCCCGAGCTTGAACCCCAGCGCCTGGTGCTGACGGCACCAATTGACAGTTATCCGCGCTATCGCCAGTGGCTGCAGGAGGTGTGCCGCGATCTGCAGGTGCCGGAACTGGCCCTGGTCGACGAGCCCACCGCCGCTGCCATCGGCGCCGGACTCCCCGCCGGCAGCACCGTGCTGGTGGTGGACCTGGGCGGCGGCACCATTGATCTGGCCCTGGTGGCCCTGGAAGGGGGCGAAGGCCGGCCGGCGCCAATGGCCCAGTTGCTGCGCTTCGCTGGCCGTGATCTGGGTGCCAGCCGCCAGGCCCTGCGCTGCGCCCGCGTGATCGGCAAGGCAGGCCTGGCCCTGGGCGGCAGGGATTTCGACCGCTGGATCGCCGCCCACCTCTGCCCCGGCGTGCCCCTCGATGGCAGCCTGCTGGAGGCAGCCGAAACCCTCAAGTGCCAGCTCAGCCAGCGAGAGGAAGGGCTGGTGCTCTGGAGCCGCAGCGGCCAGCCGCCCGTAGCCCTCAGGCTGAACCGCAGCGGCCTTGAGGCCCTGCTGCGTCAGCACGGCTTAGTGGAGCAGCTCGATGCCCTCTTTGACCAGGTGGTCGCCGCAGCCCATCGCGACGGCCTCGCCCTCGGCCAGATCACCGCCGTCCTGCCGGTGGGCGGAAGCAGCCGCCTCCCCCTGATCCGCCAGTGGTTGGCCCAGCGTTGCGGCAACATTCCGCTGCGCGAGCAGCGGCCGGTGGAGGCCGTCGCCCTAGGGGCCCTGGCCCTCACCCCGGGAGTGCAGGTTCGCGATGTGCTCAGCCGCGGGGTCAGCCTGCGCTGCTGGGACCAACGTTCAGGTCGACATCGCTGGCGGTCCCTCTTCGTTGCGGGCCAAACCTGGCCCACTGAGCGCCCCCTTGAGCTGGTGCTGGCCTGCAGCAGCGCCAACCAGAGGGTTCTGGAAGTGGTGCTGGGGGAACCCGAAAACGAACGGCGCAGCGAGGTCGTATTTGAAGCTGGACTGCCCGTGCTGCGGCAACGGCCGGCTGGAGAGGGCCGGGTTGTGCCCTGGACCAACCAGCCACCGCCCCTGGCCCTCGACAGCCCGGGCCAACCTGGCGAGGACTGCCTGAGACTGGCCTTTCAAGTGGATGACCAGGGCCAGCTGATCCTGGAGGTCAGCGACCTGCGCAGCGGCAGGCGCAACCCAACCCAGCAGCTGGGCCCCCTGCGCTGAAAAGGGCTGGCGCCCATAAAGAACCGCGCCCATTGCGAACGTAAAATGGGTTTTGAAGCCCATTGCCCCTTTGGCCCTGCGCCGCCACAGGCTGCCCCGATTCTGGTTGGCACTCACCCTCGGCCTGGTGGCTTGCGGAGTTGCAACGGCCTACTGGTGGGAGCAACAGCTGCCCCGCCGCCTGGAGCAGGCCGCCAAAAGGGGGGATCTGGAGGCCTGCCTGCGCTACAGCGAGCAACTGGAATCCCTGCGTTGGCTGGGCGGCCAGGCCCCTGGGGCCCAGGGCAGCTGCCGGCGGCGCCAAGCGACCCTGCTCTGGCAGCAAGAGCAGTGGACCGCTGCCCTGCAGCAGCAGTTGCAACTGGTGAACTCCCAGGCCGGCAACGACCAGGATCGGCAACAACTGCTCCTCTGGCAACAGAACCTGCAGGAGCGGGCACTGGCGCGGTTTCAGGAGGGGGATCTCAGCGGATCTATGGCCCTGCTTGCCGCCATGGGCGAAGACCGGCGCACTGATGGCACCAGCCTGGGCGACAAGCTGCGTGAAATCTGGACTCGCAATCGCCTCCAGTTCGAACGGGCCAAGGGCCTGAGCGCCCAACGGCGCTGGTGGGAAGCCCTCGAAGCCCTCAATCGGATCGACCATCCCTGGTGGAGAACCCAAGGCCGCGCCCTGCAGGCAACTGTGCAGCAAGGGATCGAAAGCCTGGCGGGCAAGGATCGGGAACACGACGCCCACGGCCAGCTGCCCCACACGGTGTCCAGCGACCAACTCGACGCCCTGGTGCGCCAACGACTGGCCAAGGGCATGGACGAATGGTCGGCCTTCCAGGACGCCTGCCGAGCCCTCGGGGGGAAGGTTGTGGAGGCCGGACCAGAAACGGCCTGCCAGCGCTGATCAGCGCTGGCGAGTCGCCCGTGAGAGGATGGCCTTTGGTGATCTCAGGCGAGGGCTATGCAACCAGGTGATCAGGTGAAGGTCTCCCAGAGCGTGGTCGTGTATCACCATCCCCAGCACCGCGGTCAGGCCTTCGACCTGCAGGGCCAAATGGGCGAGGTGGTCACCGTCCTCAACGATTGGAAGGGGAGGGTGATCAGTCCCACCCTGCCGGTGGTGGTGGCCTTCGGTAAATTTCGGGCCCACTTCCGCGCCGACGAGTTAGAAGTGGCTTAAGGAAGAGAGGGCCTAGGAATCTGGCTTGACCAGGTAGACCCCCTCCTCTCCATCAATGGCCTGCAGGCAGAGCTGGATAGATTCCTGCCGCCTGGTGGGCACCACTCGGCCACAGAAGTCGGGCTGGATAGGCAATTCCCGATGACCGCGATCCACCATCGCCACCAGGCTTACCCCCGTGGGCCGGCCCCAGGCTTGGAGGGCCTCCAGGGCAGCCCGCACGGTTCGCCCCGTGAAGATCACGTCATCCACCAGCACCACCTGGCGGCCATCCAGCGCCACGGGCAGGTCGGTGGGTTGGCCCAGCCGGGTGCCCACCCGTTCAAGGTCGTCGCGATAAAAAGTGGGATCAACCGTCCCCTGGTCAATCGGGTGGCCGGTCATGGCCGCCAGCCGCTGGGCGAGCACCTCGGCCAGGGCGACTCCGCGGGTGGGGATGCCCAGCAACAGCAGGGAATGGCTATCGGCCGTGCTTTCGAGCACCTGGGAGGCCAGCCGATCGAGGGTTCGGGCCAGATCCTGGGCCGAGAGCAGTTCCAGCCGATGCATCAGAGATATGCCAGATCAGTAAAGCCAGTGCAGGAATGCCAAAGCAGTGAAGCCAGAGCAGTTATCTGGCCCTGTGTGGCCAAAGGCTGACCCTGCCAGGACCGGGCGGTTTTGCCGCACATCTGCACTGTAGGTTGGATTTTGAAGGCGTTGGAGTAACGCCGACAGGTCTGACGGGTGACAACTATTCCCTCCCAGCAGCTTTCCTCCATAGCCCCTGAATCCACTCCCCCCTTCAGGGAGTCTGCTTCGGTCGCGCCCGTGGTTCTGGCCATTCTCGATGGCTGGGGCTACTCCCCGCAGAGCGAGCACAACGCCATTCGTGCAGCCAGCACACCGGTGATGGACGCCCTCTGGCATGCCTACCCCCACACCCTGATCGAAGCCAGCGGCGGCGCCGTGGGTCTGCCCGACCACCAGATGGGCAACTCCGAGGTCGGCCACCTCACCATCGGCTCTGGTCGGATCATCCGCCAGGAGCTGGTGCGCATCAGCCAGGCCGTCAGAGACGGCAGCATCAACGCCAACCCAGCCCTCAACGCGCTGGCAGACAAGTTGCTGCAACGGGAAGGCAGCCTCCATCTGATCGGGCTCTGTTCCGACGGTGGGGTGCACAGCCACATCAACCACCTGGCTGGTCTGCTGCACTGGGCAGCCGAGCGGGGGCTCAAAGACGTGTGTGTGCACGTGATCACCGATGGCCGCGACACCGATCCGAGCAGCGCCCCCCGTTTCGTGGCCCAGGTGCAGGAGCAGATCCAGCGGGCAGGGGTCGGCCGCATCGCCACCCTCTGCGGCCGCTACTGGGCCATGGACCGCGACAACCGCTGGGATCGCACCGAGAAGGCCTACCGCCTCTACACCGAACCCAGCCCCATCTCCGAACTCAGCCCCGTCAACGCCATCCATGCTTCCTACGCCCAGGAGATCGGCGATGAGTTCCTCGAACCGATCCGCCTGGCTCCAGGGCTGATCCAGTCCGGGGATGGGGTGGTCTGCTTCAACTTCCGACCCGACCGGGTGCGCCAGCTGATTCGGGCCCTGGTGCTGCCTGACTTCGAAGAGTTTGGGCGCAAGCTGATCAGCCCCCTCGACGTGGTCACCTTCACCCAATACGAAAAGGGCCTGCCCTTGGCAGTGGCCTTCCCGCCCGAATCCCTCGATGGCCTGCTGGGCCAGGTGGTGGCGGAGGCTGGGCTGCGCCAGTTCCGAACGGCGGAAACGGAGAAATATCCCCACGTCACCTATTTCATGAACGGTGGCATCGAGCAGGCCTTCCCCGGAGAAGACCGTCACCTGGTGCCTTCTCCCCGGGTCGCCACCTACGACCAGTCCCCGGCGATGTCGGCTGGCCAGCTCACAGACAGCTGCATCGCCGCAATCTCGAAGGGCATCTATGCCCTGGTGGTAATCAACTATGCCAACCCCGACATGGTGGGGCACACCGGCAAGATGGCTGCCACCACTGAAGCAATCAGCACCGTCGATGGCTGCGTGGGCCGGCTGATGGAGGCCACCAACCGCATGGGCGGCACCCTGCTGATCACCGCCGACCACGGCAATGCCGAGATGATGGAAGGCCCGGATGGCCGTCCCTGGACAGCCCACACCACCAACCCGGTGCCCGTGATCCTGGTTGAGGGCGAGAAACGCAAGCTGCCTGGCCATGGCACCAACGTGCTGCTCCGCGACAGCGGTGGGCTGGCTGACATCGCTCCCACCATTCTCGAGATCCTGCATCTGCCCAAACCGCCAAAGATGAGCGGTGAATCCCTAGTTCTGCCTGCTGGCGCCAACTCCGAGCCCAGCCCCATCCCCCAGGCCCTGGGCGTCTAGCCTGCGCTGGTCTTAGCCTGCAGGAAGACTGGAGCGCGTATGGTCACATCAGTGTTGTCCTGGGTTTGGATCGGCAGTGGGGTGCTGCTGATCATCAGCGTGTTGCTGCACAGCCCCAAGGGCGACGGGATGGGCGGCCTGGCGGCCAGCGGCGGCTCGATGTTCACGAGCGCCCGCAGCGCCGAGGCCACCCTCAACCGCATCAGCTGGACCCTGCTGGCCATCTTTCTCGCCCTTGCCGTGGTGCTCAGCGCCGGCTGGCTGGGCTGAGACTTCCATGCCCATGCCACCCATGCCCCGTCGCAACCTGCTGCTGGCCCTCGGATCGAGCCTGGGCGCCTTCTTCAGTGGCGCCGCCAGTGCTGATGCCGCCTCCAAGGCCCAGGATCCGGCCTGGCAACTGGGTGAGGCCGACTGGAAAAAACGACTCAGCCCGGCGGCCTACAAGGTGCTCCGTCAGGAGGGCACAGAGCGGCCCTTTTCCAGCCCGTTGAACGGCGAAAAACGCCCAGGCACTTTCGTTTGTGCTGGCTGCGCCCTGCCCCTGTTCAGCTCCAAGGCCAAATATGAGAGCGGCACCGGCTGGCCGAGCTTCTGGCAACCCCTGCCCAAGGGCATCGCCACCAAGCTGGATTTCAAGCTGATCGTGCCCCGCACCGAATACCACTGCAGCCGCTGCGGCGGCCACCAGGGCCACGTGTTTGACGACGGCCCAAAACCCAGCGGCAAGCGCTACTGCAACAACGGCGTGGCGCTCAGCTTCAAGCCAGGCTGATCGCCCAGCCACACCTCGCCATCCCCCAGCCCGGAGGCCAACTGGGCGGCCCTGGCTAGCAAGGCAGCCAGCAGGCTGTGTAGATGGGTACTGGCGGCAAACTCCCGTTTCAGCACCAGGGCCTCTCCCACAAGCAGCGGCAGGGGGAGGGGCAGGGGCACGCAGCCATCCAGGAAGCCAGCCACCTGCTGCAGGGGCGTACCGACGCTGATCATCAACTCCTCCACCGGTACCCTGCCAAACCAGGCGGCCTGCTGGAAACGCCGGTCCCGCTCCGGAGACGACCAGAGGCCCAATTCTTCAAGGATGCGCTGGGCCCTGGGGAAGGCGCCATCTGGCAAAGGCAGCACGGGATAGTCGGCCAGATCCGCGAAGACGAGCTGATCACCCCGCTCCAGCAGAGGGTGGCCGGGCCTGACCAGCAGGCCCGGCCGCATGGCCGTGAGCTGGATGATGTGCAGGTCGGGATGGTCGGGGATATCGGGAGCTGAGCACAGCCAGGCATCGATCACGCCACAGAGCAACAGCTCCTGGAGCCGCTCGCATTCGAAATAATTGGTGTTGCCGCAAGTCCAAGCGCCTGGCAGCTCCGTGGCCAGCAAGTGGCCGCACCAGTGTTGGCTGTCAAGGCGCAGGCCATGGCCTTGCCGCCATCGCAGCAGCTGATGGACCCCGCGCTCCAAGTTAATCAGGGTCTGATCTCCCTTCAGCCACCATTCACCTGCCCGTTTTTCCATCTCCAGGTCAAACACCTGAAGACAGCGGCGGCTATGGCGGCTCACCGTCGACTGGAAGCAGCGCAGATGGGCAGCGGCGCGATTACCGGTACGCAGCCACAGCAGGGAATCCAACGCTGCCAAGACCTCGACCGATACCACTTGCGCCGCCCAGCTTGAGCCACGAGATAGTATTGCCACCAAGCCACTAAAAAGGCGCGCACCTAGCCGAACACAACGCTATCTGGCTGAGCTTGCAGATTCGGCATAAACAACCGGCTCACATGCCGATGCGGGCCAGAAAACCCAGGTCAAAGTCGACTTCAACATGGTTGCGAACAATCGGCAAATAGCGACGATAGAGCTCCACCAGCAGGGCCTGCAAGCTGGGATGGTGGGCATACTCACGCCGTACCACCAGCCCATCGCCCGAGCCAAAGGGCAACTGCAGGGGTAGGCGACAGAGGGTGTCGCCGCTCGCCACCAGGCTGAGCGCAGTGCCGTAACCCACCACCAACTCCTGCTCGGCCCGCCCTTCCCAAAGGTCGCGGCGGTAGCGGGCCATGCGCACGCCATCGCTCCAGAGACCCAAGCTGCGCAATGCCTGCTCCACCAGGGGGTAGGCCCCCTCCGGCAGGGCAAGGGAGGGAAATTCGGCAATGGCTTCCAGGCTGAGCTGGTCACGGCTGAGCAAGGGATGGCCTGGGGCCACCACAAAGAACACCGGCATCCGGATGATGGGAATGGCGACCAGATCGGGGTTACGGCTGGTCGGCAGATCGGGTAATCCCGTGATCAAGGCATCGATAACTCGCTCCTCCAGCAACTGGAAGGTGCGGCTCACTCCCACAATGTTCGACTCGCCCAACAGCCACCCCTGCAGCGCTGGGCTGCTGAGCAAGGGCGCCGACCAGTAGGTGGCCTCCAGGCGCAGCGGTCGAAAGCCGCGCCATCGGGCTTCCTGGTGCACATGCCGCTCCCGCAGCAACAGGCTGGTGTCGCCGATCAGCTCCCATTCACCCTGGCGACGCTCCATCGCCAGCTCAAACAACTGCAGACAACGTTTGCGGTAGCGGCTGGTGGTGGCTTCGGTGATGCCGTAGCACCGCTCCACCTGGACGGCCGCCCGCAACCAGAGCAGGCCATCGAAGGCCTCCAGCACGGGCAACTCAACCAAGGCAGCGGGCAGGCGCCTGGAAATTGTTGAAGCCAGCCCGGGGCAACGACCCCATACCTTGCCAAAACCGTACAAATCAAAACATCAGATCCTCCCCAGCCCCCAAAGCTCCACGCAACGAAGGCTACAAAAAAGGGAGAGGAGGGTAAACCCTCACTCTCCCAAGCGATCTGAAGAAATCAGACCGAACTACTTGGATCAGTAGTCAAAGTCGCCGCCGCCCATGCCGCCGCTGGCAGGAGCTGCGTCTTTCTTGTCAGGCAGGTCGGCCACGATGCACTCGGTGGTGAGCACCATGCCGGCGATCGAAGCCGCATTCTGCAGACCGGATCGGGTCACCTTGGCGGGATCGACGATGCCGGCAGCCAGCATGTCGACATACTCGCCGGTGGCGGCGTTGTAGCCCTCGTTGAAGGGCTTGTTGCGCACATTCTCAGCCACCACAGCACCGTTGACGCCAGCGTTCTGGGCGATGCGCATCAGCGGAGCGGTGAGGGAGGAAGCCACGATGTGGGCACCGATCAGCTCCTCACCGGAGAGGTTGGCGGCTGCCCACTCTTCGAGGGCCGGAGCCAGGTGGGCCAGGGTGGTGCCGCCGCCGGGAACGATGCCTTCTTCAACGGCCGCCTTGGTGGCGTTGATGGCGTCTTCCAGGCGCAGCTTCTTGTCCTTCATCTCGGTTTCGGTGGCGGCACCCACCTTGACCACGGCCACACCACCGCTCAGCTTGGCGAGACGCTCCTGCAGCTTCTCCTTGTCGTAGGAGGAGTCGGTTTCGTCCATCTGCTTGCGAATCTGCTCGCAGCGGGCCTTGACGGCCACCTCGTTGCCTTCGGCCACGATGGTGGTGGTGTCCTTGTTGATCGTGATGCGGCGGGCGGTGCCGAGCATCTCGAGCTTGGCATTCTCCAGCTTGAGGCCGGCATCCTCGGTGATCAGCTGACCGTTGGTGAGAACGGCGATGTCCTCGAGCATGGCCTTGCGGCGATCACCGAAGCCAGGCGCCTTGACAGCGGCAACGTTGAGCACACCGCGCAGACGGTTCACCACCAAGGTGGCGAGGGCCTCCTTCTCGATGTCCTCGGCGATGATCAGCAGGGGCTTGCCGGTACGGGCGATCTGCTCGAGCACGGGCACCAGATCCTGCACCAGGCCGATTTTCTTGTCGGTGAGCAGGATGTAGGGCTCTTCGAGCACCGCTTCCATGCGCTCGGTGTCGGTGGCGAAGTAGGGCGAGATGTAGCCCTTGTCGAAGCGCATGCCCTCGGTGACCTCCAGCTCGGTGGTCATCGATTTCCCTTCTTCTAGGGAGATCACACCCTCCTTGCCCACCTTGTCCATCGCATCGGCAATCATGCGGCCCACCTCTTCGTCGTTGCCGGCGGAGATGGTGCCCACCTGGGCGATGGCGCTGGAGTCGGAGATCGGCTTGGCGTGCTCCTCGATCTTCTTGACCAAGAAGTCTGCGGCCTTCTCAATGCCACGCTTGAGGGTGATGGCGTTGGCGCCGGCGGCCACGTTACGCAGACCCGCCTTGACCATGGCGTGGGCCAGCACGGTGGCAGTCGTGGTACCGTCACCGGCGGCGTCGTTGGTTTTGGAGGCGGCCTGACGAATCAGGGCCACACCGGTGTTTTCGATATGGTCTTCCAGTTCAATTTCTTTGGCGATAGTGACGCCGTCATTGACGATCTGGGGGGCGCCGAACTTCTTTTCCAGCACCACATTGCGGCCCTTTGGGCCGAGGGTGACTGCCACCGCCTCGGCCAAGATGTCGATACCCCTTTCGAGAGCCCGACGGGCGTTCTCGTTATAGATGATGCGTTTAGCCATGGAAAGCCTTGTCGTGATGGGTTTAAATCTTGATCGGAAGCCTGGTCAACTATTTCGGAAACTCAGCGGTTCCGAGCTTCAGTTGACGATGGCAAGGATGTCTTTCTCGGACAGCAACACGAACTCATCGCTACCGAGCTTGATATCGGTGCCGGCATACTTGCTGTAGAGAACCTTGTCGCCCACGCTGACTTCGGGAGCCTGACGGCTGCCGTCGTCATTGCGCTTGCCGGGACCGATTTGAACCACCTCACCCACCTGGGGCTTTTCCTTGGCGGTATCGGGCAGAAGGATGCCGCCGGCGGTTTTCTCCTCCGATTCGGACACCTTGATGAAAATGCGATCTCCGAGGGGCTTAACCGTGGAGACGCTGAGAGAGACAGCAGCCATGAATGAATTGCGAGAGCAACGGCATGGCGTCTGAGACGCCACTGGACTACGGACTGGAGTGGGCCTGAAGGCGAATTGGCACTCGAGCCCGTTGAGTGCCAATTTATGCCGGCAAGGGTCGCCCTGGCCAACAAGGAGCTGTGCGGGTCACCGAACCCTCCCTGGCGAACAAACGCGGTGGTAAGGTTGCGCCGCTTCAGGCGGGATGGTTCCCCCTGGGCGCTCTCTGAGTCTCCCCTCCCTATGGCAGCTGCTACCGCCACCGGCACCAAAGGCATTGTGCGGCAGGTGATTGGCCCGGTCCTCGACGTCGAATTCCCGGCCGGCAAGCTGCCCAGGATTTACAACGCGCTTCGAATTGAAGCCCAAAACTCCGCCGGCCAGACCGTCGCCCTCACCGCCGAGGTACAGCAATTACTTGGCGACCACCGGGTGCGTGCCGTCGCCATGAGCACCACCGACGGCCTAGTCCGCGGCATGGAAGCCCTCGACACCGGTTCACCGATATGCGTGCCCGTGGGTGAAGCCACCCTGGGCCGCATATTCAACGTGCTCGGCGAACCCGTCGACGAGCGGGGACCGGTGGCCACCACCCTGACCGCATCGATCCACCGGCCTGCCCCCAGCCTCACAGAGCTGGAAACTAAGCCAAAAGTCTTCGAGACCGGCATCAAGGTGATCGACCTGCTGGCCCCCTATCGCCAGGGCGGCAAGGTTGGACTCTTCGGCGGCGCCGGTGTGGGCAAAACCGTGCTGATCCAGGAGCTGATCAACAACATCGCCAAGGAGCACGGCGGCGTATCGGTGTTCGCCGGTGTGGGCGAGCGCACCCGCGAGGGCAACGACCTCTACGAGGAGTTCAAGGAGTCGGGCGTGATCAACCCCGACGACCTCTCCAAGTCGAAGGTGGCTCTCTGCTACGGCCAGATGAACGAGCCCCCTGGCGCCCGCATGCGCGTGGGTCTCTCGGCTCTGACCATGGCCGAGCACTTCCGCGACGTCAACAAGCAGGACGTGCTGTTGTTCGTTGACAACATTTTCCGCTTCGTGCAAGCCGGCTCCGAGGTCTCAGCCCTGCTGGGCAGGATGCCATCGGCCGTGGGTTACCAGCCCACCCTCGGCACCGACGTGGGCATGCTGCAGGAGCGCATCACCTCCACCTTGGAAGGCTCGATCACCTCGATCCAGGCCGTCTATGTGCCCGCCGACGACCTCACCGACCCGGCACCGGCCACTACCTTCGCCCACCTGGATGCCACCACCGTGCTCAGCCGCGGCCTGGCTTCCAAGGGCATCTATCCGGCGGTCGATCCCCTGGATTCCACCAGCACCATGCTCCAGCCCGCCGTGGTGGGCGATGACCACTACCGCACCGCCCGCTCTGTGCAGAGCACCCTGCAGCGCTACAAGGAGCTCCAGGACATCATCGCCATTCTCGGCCTAGACGAACTCTCTGAGGACGACCGGCGCACCGTAGATCGGGCCCGCAAGATTGAAAAGTTCCTCTCCCAGCCCTTCTTCGTCGCTGAGATCTTCACCGGCCAAAAGGGCGAATATGTGAAGCTCGAAGACACCATCAAGGGCTTCAATATGATCCTTGCCGGTGAACTCGATGACCTGCCTGAAGCGGCCTTCTATCTGATGGGCAACATTGACCAAGTGAAGGCCAAGGCCGCCAAGATCCTTTCCGAAGCCAAGGGTTGATCCCCTCTTCTCCCTGAGGACCCCCAACCATGAGTCTCACCCTCCGCGTTCTGGCTCCCGATCAGAGCGTTTTTGATGGCACCGCCGAAGAGGTGATCCTGCCCAGCACCACCGGCCAGGTAGGCATCCTGCCCGGCCACGTCTCCATGCTTGCCGCCCTAGACACCGGCGTAATGCGGCTGCGCTCTGCCGGTGCCTGGTCAACCATCGCCCTGATGGGCGGCTTCGCCGAGGTGGAAGCCGACGAGGTGACCGTGCTGGTGAATGGTGCCGAGTTGGGCAGCAGCATCGATGCCGCCTCCGCCGAAGCCGCCTTCGAGGCGGCCCAGAGCGCTGCCGCCAGCTTCGAGGGCCAGGCCTCCAGCCCTGAGAAAGTCAAGGCCAGCCAAGCTCTGGCCACGGCCCGGGCCCGTTTTCAGGCCAGCAAGGCGCTCTGAGTAGCCCAGTCAACCAAGACGGGCAGTTGCAGCTCGTCCCGTAGGCCTCCACCTGGTGCTTCAAGCAGCCGCAGCCTGCCCTGGTGGTCAACGCAGAAGCGTTCCACGATCGCCAGGCCCAGCCCCCGATGCCTCTGGCGTTGGCGATCGTTGCTGCGGCTGGGTCCCGGGATCGCCAGTAGGGTCTCGGTGACGCCTGCGCCGTGGTCATCCACCCGCAACAGCAGGTCGCGGCCGCGGCGCACCGCACTGAGTTCCACCGGTGGTGCGCCGTACTCCAGGGCGTTGTCGATCAGGTTGTTGAGCGCCCGTTGCAACCCCTCGGGGTCGAGGTTCACCAGCAAGCGAGGCAGCCGCAGCTTGATTAACCGGGAGGGGTGGCTGGCCACAATGCGGCCGCACAGGTCGTCGAGGGCGCAGGGTTGACGCCGTTCGGCCGGCAGCTCCTGTTCCCCCAGCAGGGCCAATTGGTCGGTCAGCTCGCGCAACCGATCCAGATCGAGGGCCATGGCCTGGGCCAGCTCGCCATTCTCGCCGCTGAGGCGCTCACAAAGAATCTCCGTGCGCAGCATCAGCCTGGCATGGGGGCCGCCCAGGTCGTGGGTGAGGCCATGAAGCAGCTGGCGTCGGGCGCTAGCCGTGTTGTTGATGCGCTCCAGCAGCCGGTTGATGCGCAGGCTGAGGTTGCGGATCGGGGCAATGCCCTGCTCAGGCAGCAGTTGCAGCGGGGCTGCCGAGCCCTGCTCCGCCAGCAGGGTCAACAGTTGGCCAAGGGGGCGTTCAACCTTCAGCCGCAGGAAAAGCACCAGCCCGGCCAGCGCACCGATCACGATGGCCAGGATGCGCAGCGGGGGCAGATACCAGAGACTGTTGCTGAGGAGCTGGGACTGGAAGAGCCAAAGGGTCTGGCCGGTTCTTTGGTCAAATCTGTTCAGTTGCACCCAGTGCCCGCCCCACGGGTCCTGCAGGGGAGGCTGGTCGCGCTGCAGCCTCCGTTGCAGCCCGAACTCCCGGGCCATGGCCTCTTCCACCAGCCGCTCAAACCGCCCGGCTTGGGCCGGCGGGCCGCTCGGCAGCTGGTTCTGCTGGCGCACCAGCACCCCCGCAGGCAGGGGCGCTTCAGCGTGTTGCAACACCTGCTCGACCAGCACTGTGTACTTGCTCAGCCGCAGGGCCGTTTCGCTGACGATGCGCGGCTCGAGCAGCAGGCGCATGCCCAGCAACAGGCCCAGATAACCGGCGATGCCCCCCAGAGCCAGGCTGGCGACCAGCAACAGCCAATCCAATCCTGCCAGGCGTGCCCTGGGCCGCGCCATGGCTCAGCTCCCTGGGTCACCGCCGGGCTGTAGCCGCCGCACCGGCGCCACCAGGCGATAGCCCCGGCCCCGCACCGTTTCGATCACATTGAGCTCGGGCTCCAGCTCCGCCAGCAGGCGCCGCAGCCGGGACAACCGCACATCGATGCTGCGGCTCTGCTCCACATCCACCAGGCTGCCGCTGGCCTGGCCCAGGTCCTGGCGACTGACCACCTCCCCGGCCCGGCTGCAAAGCAGCTGCAGCAGGGCCACGTCGCCGCGGGAGAGGTCCAGGCCCGCACCCTGGGGGTGGCCCAGCCAGAGCTGCTGGGGCTGGAACTGGAGCTCACCGAGTTGCCAGGCTTGGGCCCCAAGCCGGCTGATCTGGGCAGGCTTGAGCAGCTGCTCAACCCGTAACTGGAGCTCCCGAAACAGAAAGGGCTTACCCAGGTAGTCGTTGGCTCCGGCCTCCAGCCCGGCCACCCGATCCCGGGGTGCCCCCAGGGCGGACAACATCAGCACCGGCAGGTGGGGCAGCCCCCGGCGCAGACGCGCCAGCACATCGGTGCCCCGTTGTTCGGGCAACAACTCATCGAGCACCAGCAGATCCGGCTGGGATTGGTCAAGGGCAAGCTCGAGCTCGCGGGGATGGATCAGGTGACGGGCCGCCCAGCCCCGCTGGGCAAACTGGCTCAGGAGCAGGGCTCCCAATTCAGCATCGTCGTCGAGGATCCAAATCGTTTCGGCCACGTCGATCAGTCCGGTGGGAGCGCCATGACCTGTATGTAAGGTCTTAGGACTAGGGACCTGTGCCTAGCGCCCCTAATCTGTTCAGCCTAGCGCCAAGTTTCGTCGCCAGAAATTCAGGCGGTACCGCAGAAGGTGACGTCGGGGAACTTGAGCTTGGCCTCATCAAGGCTCTTGCCCTTGCCCTCCTCCTGCCAGTAATTGATCACCTCGGTGGCCTTGTTCAGCACCTCAACGCGCTCGTTGTCGGTGATCCAGCTCTTGCCCTCCAGCTCCCCCTTGAGGGTTTCCCAGGCATCTTCCCGCGGCCAGAAGAAATAAGCGGTCAGGGGGCTGGGGCCGCCACCGACGATCTGATCCACCGCCAGGGCGACGTTGTCGGGCAGCCAGAGAATCTTCAGCAGGAAGCGACCCTCATCGGCCTTGGGGGTATAGCCGGATGGAACACCGTCTTCATCAATGGTGGCCGTGGCCAGGGCAGCGCTGCCGCCACGCATCACCGGACGCCCCTGGGTGGTGGTGTCATCTGCTGCAACCGGCACCTCGGGCACTTCTGCCAGCACAGGCACTGCTGCCACCGTGGGCACTTCTGCCGCCACGGGCACTTCGATCACAGCAGCGCCAGGAGCGCTCTCGGGGGCTGGCATGGGCTCGACGCTCAAGGCAACGATTCAAACAACTAACCTACCAGCCGCTTCCCCGGCCAATGGCCCTGCGCCTGTTCCTTGATTCGGCCGACCCCCATGCCTGGCAGGAGTGGCTGCCCAGCGGCCTCTTCCACGGGGTGACCACCAACCCCACCATGCTCTGCCGGGCGGCCCAGACCTGCAGTCTGGACAACCTGGCCGCCCTCAGCGCGACGGCCCTCAGCCATGGCATCGCCGAACTGCACCTGCAGGCCTGGGGACCATCCCCGGCGGAGATGCTGGGCTGCGCAGAGCAGCTGGCGGCCCTGGCCCCCGGCCGCATAGCCGTAAAGCTGCCTGTGACCCGCCAGGGGGCAGCCGTGGGCCGGGAGCTCGGCCGCAGGGGCATCCCCGTGACCTTCACCGCTTGCTACGAAGTCCACCAGGTGCTGGTCGCTGCCGCCCTGGGAGCCACCTACATCGCCCCCTACCTGGGGCGCATCAATGATCAGGGCCGCGACGGGATGGCGGAGGTGATCGCCATGCAGCGCTGCCTGGAAGGCGTCGGCTCGAATGTGCGCCTGCTGGCGGCCAGCCTGCGTCAGCCCGGCGAACTCAGCGAGCTGGCCGGCGCCGGGCTGAACACCTTCACGATCAGTCCAGAGCTGGCGGCAGAGCTGTTCAGCAGTGGGGCCACCGCCGCCGCCAGCGTCCAATTCGAGCTCGACGCCCAATCCTGATGCCCACCCCGCCCCAGGCCGTTGTGCTGTTCGACATCGACGGCGTGATCCGCGACGTGAGCGCCAGCTACCGCCGGGCAATCGTTGAGACTGTGCACCACTATGGGGGCCAGCGGCCCAAGCCGGCCGCCATCGACGCCCTCAAGGGCGAAGGCTGCTGGAACAACGACTGGCAGGCCTCACTGGAGCTGCTGCGGCGGCTTGGGCACACACCCCTGCCGGCCCTTGAAGCGTTGGTCGTGGTGTTTGACACCTTCTATTTCGGCGGCGATCCCGCTGGCGATCCCAGCCTGTGGCGAGGCTTCATCGGCCAGGAGCCCCTGTTGGTGCAGGCGCCCTTCTTTGCTTCCCTGACGGCGGCAAACCTGGCCTACGGCTTCGTCAGCGGCTCCGAGCCCCCCTCCTGCCGTTACGTGCTGCAAACCCGGCTGGGCCTGGCCGATCCGCCCCTGATCGCCATGGGGGATGCGCCGGACAAGCCCGATCCCACCGGCCTGCTGCGCCTGGCCACCCGGCTGGCCGGCGCCAGCCTCGGCGCTGGTGCCCCGCCGGTCGCCTACCTGGGCGACACGGTGGCCGATGTGCTCACGGTGCAGAGAGCCCGGGCCCAGTGCCCCGGCCAGCTCTTCCTCAGCCTGGCGGTGGCGCCGCCCCATCTACACGGACATCCCGTAGCGCGGCTCGCCTACGAGGCCAAGCTGCTGGAGGCCGGCGCCGATGCGGTGATCCCCAGCACAGCCATGCTGCTGAACCAGCTGCAACGGCTGGATGCCATCGGCCAGCAGATCGACCCAGAACTCTGGGCTTGAGCCTTAGCGCTCCAGCGCCGCCGGCGCCTTGAGGGCAGCTGCAGTGAGGTTTTCGTGGCCGTGGTCGGTGACGGCCACGTCGTCTTCAATTCGAATGCCGATGCCCTTCCAGCACTCTTCGATGGCGGGCTGCCCCTCTGGCAGCGGCAGCCGATCGCTCACATAAAGTCCCGGCTCGACCGTGAGCACCATGCCCGGCTCCAGCTCCACGTGGTGCTCGCCCAGCCGATAGGCGCCCACATCGTGTACATCCAAGCCCAGCCAGTGGCCCGTGCGGTGCATGTAGAGGTGGCGGTAGGCCCCCTGCTCGATGATTCCGTCTAGCGAACCCGCCAGCAGGCCCAGTTCCAGCAGCCCCTCCACCAGCACCCGCACAGCCGTGTCGTGCACGCCCTCCGCCGTGCAGCCCGGCGCCACCGCCGCCACCGCCGCCATCTGGGCCGCCAGCACCAGCTCGTAGAGGGCCCGCTGTTCGCCGCTGAAACGGCCATTGATCGGAAAGGTGCGGGTGATGTCGCCGTTGTAGTAGTCGCCCAGGGAGCAGCCGGCATCGATCAACAGCAGGTCGCCATCCCGCAGGGGGGAGCTGTTGGCGGTGTAGTGCAGCACGCAGGCATTGTCGCCGCCGGCCACGATCGAGCCATAGGCCGGGCCGCGGGCCCCCTGCTCCAGAAAGTGCTGCTCGATCACCGCCTGCACCTGCCGCTCCCTGAGGCCCGGCCGGGCCACCTGGCGGGCCAGTTCATGGGCCTCGGCGGAGATGCGGGCCGCCTCGCGCAGGCGCTCCAGCTCCTCGGGCCCCTTGCGCAGCCGCAGCTCGTGCAGCAGGGGGCAGGGGGCCACCAGGCCGAAGGCTGCCGAGCCGCTGCGGGGAGCGCGGTCTAGCTGGGCGGCCCAGGCCGCCAGCACCAGGGGCTCCACCTGCGGATGCTTGCCCACCCGGAAGGCGATGCCCTCGGCCCCCTTCAGATAACCAGGCAGCCGCTGGGCCAGCTCCTGGCGGGGATGGGCCAGGTCGGCCCCGAATTCCGCAACCGCGCCTTCACAGCCCCAGCGGAAGCCGTGCCATACCTCGGCGCTGGGCTCCTTGGGGGCCACAAACAGCACGAAGCGCTCCCCTTCTGGCCGGTGGGGCAGGAACAGGGCCACCGCCTCCGGTTCATCGAAACCGGTGAGATACCAGAAGTCGCTGTTCTGGCGGAAGGGCCACTCGCAATCGGCATGGTGAACCGCCAGCGGCGCCGCCGGGATCACCGCCGCTGCCCCCCCGAGCTGGGCAAAAAAGCGCCCACGCCGCTGGGCAAAGGTCGACGGATCGGTCATGGTGCGCAGTTTTCTTGCCCTGGCAGACACCAGTCTGGAGCAGCCACCGGGCCAGGCGTTGGCAGGGACGATTGAATAGGGGCATGGCGAGTGGCAAACCGGCCAAATGAACGACCTGCTCGCCCTGGCGCTGCTGGTGGTGGTGGTGATCGCCGGATCGGCCCTCTGCTCTGGCGTGGAGGCGGCCCTGCTCACCGTGAATCCGGTGCGGGTGCATGAACTGGCGGCCCGCAGCCAGCCCGTTCGGGGCGCCCGCCGGCTGGAGCAACTGCGTCAGCGGCTGGGCCGCACCCTCTCGGTGCTGGTGATCGCCAACAACGTGTTCAACATCTTCGGCAGCTTGATGCTGGGTGGCTACGCCGCCATCGTGTTCAAAAGACTGGGAATAGGGGGCATCGCCCTGCCCCTGTTTTCCGTGAGCCTCACCGTGCTGGTGATCCTGCTGGGTGAGATCTTGCCCAAGGCCCTCGGCAGTCGCCTGGCCCTGCCGGTGGCCCTGAGCAGCGCACCCACCCTGGCGGTGCTCGCCCGGCTGATGCTGCCGCTGGTGCTGGTGCTGGAACAGCTGCTGCCGGCAATCACGGCCGACAACGAGATCAGCACCGACGAGGAGGAGATCCGGCAGCTGGCCCGCCTGGGCTCCCAGAAGGGCCAGATAGAAGCCGACGAGGCGGCCATGATCGCCAAGGTGTTCCAGCTCAACGACCTCACCGCCCGCGACCTGATGACGCCGCGGGTGGCGGCCCCAACCCTGGAGGGCGCGGCCAGCCTGGAGCAGCTGCGCAGCACCTTGCTGGCCAACAACGCCGAGTGGTGGGTGGTGCTGGGCGAGGAGGTGGATGAGGTGCTGGGGGTGGCCAGCCGCGAGCGCCTGCTCACCGCCCTGCTGGAGGGTGAGGGCGGCCGCAACGCCGCTTCCCTGAGCGCGCCGGTGGACTACGTGCCGGAGATGATCCGGGCCGACCGGCTACTCACCGGCTTCCGTCGCAACAGCACCGGCGTGCGGGTGGTGGTGGATGAATTCGGCGGCTTCGTCGGGGTGATCGGGGCCGAGGCGGTGCTGGCGGTGCTGGCGGGCTGGTGGCGCCGGCCCCAACCGGCGGGCGAGACGGGCCGGCCATGAGCCAGGCGCCCGCCACACCGGAGCGCTGCCGCCTGCTGCTGGAGCAGTGGCGCAGCCAGCTGCAGCTCAGTGGCCGCGAGCAGAGCCAGCTGGGCGGCCAGCTGCAGGCCCTTGACCACCAGCTGGATCGACTGCAGCAAAGGCGGCTGCGGGTGGCCGTGTTCGGCCGGGTGGGGGTGGGCAAGTCGAGCCTGCTCAACGCCCTGTTGGGCCAGGCCGCCTTCGCCACCGACGTGGCCCATGGCTGCACCCGCCACCAGGAGGCCCGGGCCTGGGATCAACCGATTGCCGGCCTGGCGCAGGTGGAGCTGGTGGACACCCCCGGGATCGATGAGATCGCCGCCGCCGCCAGGGCCCGACTGGCGGCCCGGGTTGCCCTGAGCTCAGACCTGGTGCTGCTGGTGCTCGACGGCGACCTCACCAGCGTCGAGCACGATGCCCTTTCGCCCCTGCTGGCCAGTGGCAAGCCCCTGCTGCTGGTGCTCAACCGTTGCGACTGCTGGAGCGAGCAACAACAAACCGCCCTGATCGCCAGCATCCAGCGGCGCCTGCCGGTGGCGGCCCGCCACCTCGAGCTGATCCCGGTGGCCGCCGCCCCCCGCCAGCCGGAGCTGCTGGCCGATGGCCGGGTGCGCAGCGTGACCCAGCCCCCCCGGGTGAACCCCCTGCGCCGGGCCCTGGTGGACCTGCTGGAGCAGCACGGCGAGCTCCTGCTAGCCCTCAATGCCCTGGCAGGGGCCGAACGCTTCCACCTGGCCCTGCAGCGCTGGCGGCTGGGGGCAAGTCGCCAGGCGGCCCAGAGCCTGATCGGCCGCTTCGCCGCCATCAAGGCCACGGGCGTGGCCGCCAACCCGCTGGTGCTGCTGGATCTGGCCGGTGGCCTGGCCTGCGACACCGCCCTGGTGCTGCAGCTCTGCCAGCTCTACGACCTGCCCATGGGCGGCGCCGGTGCCCGCCAGCTGCTGCAGAGGCTGTCCGGCCACAACGCCCTGCTGGGCGGCGCCCAGCTCGCAATCCAGCTGGCCCTGGGAGCCCTGCGCCAACTGCTGCTGCTGGGGGCTCCCTTTACGGCGGGGCTGAGCCTGGCCTCCGCGGCGCCGGTGGCCCTGGCCCAGGCGGCCCTGGCGGTACACACCACCCGGCTCACGGGCCGGCTGGCGGCCGCCGAGCTGCTGCGGGGGGCCCAGCGGGGCGGCCGACCCGGGGCCCTGCTGCGGCGCCTGGCCCAGAGCGATCCCCAGGTGCGTCTGTGGCTGGGGGATCGAAGCGAGCCCGCAGCAAACCTGCAGGCCCTGCTGCCATGAGCGGCGGGGTCGTCAAAGCAGAAGAGGGGCCGCTCGCCCTGTTTGGCACCAGCGCCGACCCGCCCACCCGCGGCCACCAGATCCTGCTGGAGGGCCTGGTCCAGGCCTATCCCGAAGTGGCCACCTGGGCCAGCGACAACCCGCTCAAGCAGCACGGCGCGAGCCTGGAACAGCGCTCAGCCCTGCTGGGCCAGCTGGTGGCCGCCATCGGCAACCCCCGGCTGAGTCACCGGCAGGAGTTGAGCAGCCCTTGGGCGATCTCCACCCTGCAACGGGCCGCAGCTGCCTGGCCAGGCCGCGAACTGGTGTTTGTGGTCGGCAGCGACCTGGCCCCCCAGATCCCCTGCTGGAAGCAGGCCGAGGCCGTTTTGGATCGCTGCGTGCTGGCGATCGCCCCCAGGGCCGGCTGGCCCCTGCAGCCGGGCTGTCTGGAGCAGCTGGAAGGGCTCGGCGGGCGGGTAGTGATCCTTGGCCTGGAAGTGCCCGCCAGCGCCAGCTCGGCCCTGCGCCAGAACCCCGATCCAAGCCAGATTCCGGCCAGCCTGCTGCCCCTACTGCTCGAGCACAATCTCTACGGCCTGGGCGATCCGAGCCTCCCCCTCCCCCCTACCCGCCACTCCACCAGCCACTCCACCAGCCCCTGATGCGCCTCGCCCTGGCCCAACTCAATCCGCTGGTGGGTGACCTGGCGGGCAACGGCGAGCTAATCCTGGCCGCCTGCCACCAGGCCGCCGCCCAGGGGGCCGATCTGGTGCTCACCCCCGAACTCTCCCTCTGGGGCTACCCCCCGCGGGACCTGCTGCTACGCCCCAGCCTGATCGCTAAGCAGGGCGTCGTGCTTGACCAGCTGGCCGCCGCCCTGGCCCGGGAGCTGCCCCGGCTGGCCGTGCTGGTGGGCATGGCCGAGCCCTCCGGCGCGGCGCCGTTGCCCAACCTGTTCAACGCAGTGGCCCTGGTGGAAGCCGGCAGCTGGCGCGTGGTGGCCCGCAAAAGGCTGCTACCCACCTATGACGTCTTCGACGAGCAGCGCTACTTCTGCGCCGCCACCGGGCCCAGCGTGCTGGAGCTTGAGCGGGGCGGCCGGAGCTGGCGCCTGGGGCTAACGATCTGCGAAGACCTCTGGGTTGAGGAGGAACTGCAGGGCCACCGCCTGGCTGGTGCCGATCCCGTCGCCGAGCTGCTCTCAAGCCGCGTCGACCTGCTGCTCAACCTCTCGGCATCACCGTTTGGCCAGGCCAAGGTGGCCCTGCGCCAGAGCCTGGCCGCTCGGGCCGCCGCCCGGCTGGGCTGCCCGGTGGTGTATGTGAATCAGGTGGGCGGCAACGACGAGCTGGTGTTCGACGGTGCCAGCTTCGTGCTGGCTGCCAGAGGTGGGGTCGATGTCGACAGCAAAATTTTGTGCCAGCTGGCCTGCAGCCGCGTCCAGGTGGCCTGCTGGGATGGCCGCGGCGAGGCCAGCTGCCCTTCCCCCGCCCAGCTGCCCGAACCGCTTGAGCAGCTGTTTCGGGCCCTGGTGCTGGGGGTGGCCGACTACGCCCGCAAATGCGGCTTCCAGCAGGCCCTGCTGGGCCTCAGCGGCGGCATCGATTCGGCCCTGGTGGCGGTGATCGCCGCTGCCGCCCTGGGGGGCGGGCGGGTGCGGGCCCTGCTGATGCCCTCCCCCTGGAGTTCGGAGGGCTCCCTGCGCGATGCCAGGGCCCTGGCGGCTCGCCTGGGGCTGGGCAGCCACACCGCCGCCATCGCGCCGCTGATGGCCAGCTTCGACACCACCCTCACCCCGGTGCTCGGCGGCCCACCAGGGGGCCTCAGTGCCGAAAACCTGCAGTCACGCATCCGCGGCACCCTGCTGATGGCCGTGGCCAACCAGCAGGGCCAGCTGCTGCTCTCCACCGGCAACAAGAGCGAGCTGGCCGTGGGCTACTGCACCCTCTATGGCGACATGAACGGTGGCCTGGCCGTGATCGGCGACCTCTACAAGACCCAGGTCTTCGCCCTCTGCGCCTGGCTCGATTCGGCCGCAGCAGGCCCCTGTCGCCGCGAGCTGGGGCTGCCGGAGGAAGGCGAGCTGGTGGGTCGGGCAATCCGCGAGAAACCCCCCAGCGCCGAGCTGCGGCCAGACCAGCTCGACAGCGATTCCCTGCCCGACTACGCCGTGCTGGATCCAATCCTGAAGGACTACATCGAAGCACTGCGCAGCCCGGAGGAGCTGGTTGCCAGCGGCACCCCTGCGGAGCTGGCCCACCGGGTGATGCAGCTACTGCGCCGGGCCGAATTCAAACGGCGCCAAGCCCCACCCCTGCTCAAGATCGGGGCGCGGGCCTTCGGTAGCGGCTGGCGGATGCCGATCGCCGCCGCCAACCTGGAGTGACGACCAAGCAGCTGAACCATGGCAGCCCCCAGCCCAAGCGCCGCGAGCCTCACAGCTCCGATGGCCAGCATCGGTGTTCCGGCTGAGATCAAGCGCGATGAGCAGCGTGTAGCCCTCACCCCCGACGCCGTGCGCGAGCTAGTGGGCCAGGGCATGGACGTCAGGATCCAGGCAGGAGCTGGCCTGGGGGCAGGCTTCAGCGACGACCAGTTCGGCGCCGCCGGGGGCCGCCTGGTGAATGCCGAAGAGGCCTGGGCCGCCCACCTGGTGGTCAAGGTCAAGGAGCCCCAACCAGAGGAATTCGCCTTCCTGCGCCCCGACCTGGTGCTGTTCACCTACCTGCACCTGGCCGCCTACCAGGATGTGGGCCGGGCCCTGCTGGCGGCCGGCACCACGGCGGTGGCCTACGAAACCGTGCAGCTCGAAGACGGCAGCTTGCCCCTGCTGGCGCCGATGAGCGAAATCGCCGGCCGGCTGGCGGCCCAGGTGGGAGCCCACCTGCTGGAGAAGCCCCACGGCGGGCGCGGCATCCTGCTGGGCGGCTGCACCGGCGTGAAGCCGGCCCGGGTGCTGGTGCTGGGGGCGGGCAGCGTCGGCTGGAATGCGGCCCGAATCGCCGCTGCGATGGATGGGGAGGTGTACCTGCTGGATCGCTCACCGCAGAAATTACGCAGCCTCGACACCTATCGCCAGGGCCGACTGGTCAGCCTGATCAGCAGCCCCAGCCTGATCGAGCGTCTGGTGCCGGAAACCGACCTGCTGATCGGTGCCGTGCTCACCGCCGGCGGCCGCGCCCCCACGCTGGTGAGCGAAGAACTGGTGCGGCAAATGCGGCCGGGCTCGGTGGTGGTGGATGTGGCCATCGATCAAGGCGGCTGCATCGCCACCAGCCGGGAGACCACCCACACCGATCCGGTCCACAGCCTGCACGGCGTGCAGCATTACGCAGTCGGCAACATGCCCGGTGCCGTGCCCTTCACCTCCACTGAGGCGCTGGTGAGCGTCACCCTGCCCTACATCCTGGCGATCGCAGGACGGGGCCTGGTGGAAGCCGTCACAGATCGCCCCGAACTGGTTTCCGGCCTCAACACCATCGATGGTTCCGTCTGCCATCCCAGCGTGGCCAGGGCCCTGGGAGTGGCCAATCGCCACCCGATGGCCTGCCTGCGCTGAGCCGCTCCCCCAGCGGCCGCCGCAATACCCCCGGATCGATCCCCTCCCGCAGGGCGAGCACCAGCCCAGCAGCCTCGGCATAGCTGGCGGCCGCCAACACCTCCAGGCCCAGGGCCTGGGCCGACACCTCCAGCAGGCAGGGGTTGTGCACCGCTATCACCGGGATTCCCCGCTCAGCGCAGGCCAGCACAGCTTCACCGCCGAGGGCGCCAGCTGGGGCGACCACGGCACCGATGGCGGCTGCCGTCAGCAGGGTTACAGCCGGCCCCAGGCCAATCCCATCCCCGTAGGGGTGGCCCGCCGGGCCCAGCGGCACCAGATCCGGCGCCCGGCTCAATCCCACCAGCACGCAGGGCAGGAACGTATGGCCCAGCTCCTCCGCCGCCGCCCTGGGATCCAGATCCGGATCCATAGGCAGCGGCTGCAGGGCAGGGGCATGGGCGCAGGGGATGCCCAGGTGGCGCACCAGCAGATGGCTGATCACCGCCTCGGCGCCGGCCAGGCCATCGACCCCGGCGCCATGGCGATAGGCGGCCAGGGCCTCGCTATCGGGATCATCGGGGAAGCGGGCCACCACGGCGATGGCGCTGGCGCCTGCCAGTACCAGCTTTTCGCCGGCGCGCAGCAGGGCATCCGGGCGCTCCAGGCTGCCCCAGCTGGCGCCGCTGGAGCCCAGGCTCAGGCCCACTCCCAGGGGCTCGTCGCTGATGAGCACCGGGCCGATCGCCAGCCCCAAGCTGGCGCGACAAGCCTCGGCCGCCTGAATCTGGCGCTGTCGCAGCTCCGGTTCGATGCCCGCATCCAGCAGTAATCCCACCCGCCGGCCAGCCACCGGTGCCAGGGCCAGCTCGCCGGCTGCGAAGCGATCCAGGGCCCAGCCCTCCACATATTGAATGCGCCGATCACTCCAGTAGAGGGCGGCCCCATTCATCACATTGGGATGGGTGATCAGGCAGCCGCTGGCCGCCGCTAGCAGCCGGGCCGCCGGCAGGCCATCGCCGGCATAGCCGCCCAGGGCACACCCCACCCCGGTGGGGATCACCAGCAGGGTGGGCAGGGGAGGCGGGGCACCGCTCACGATCGCGGCGGTGCTGGAGCGTCACCCACAAGCAGCACCGCCTCAATGTGGAGGCCCCGAACCGGTTCGGCGGCGGTGATCGCCCAGCGCAGCAGCTCGGCCCCGGGCCCCGCCTGCTCCTGGGCTGCCGCCAGCAGAGCCGGCCGCAACTGGCTCAGCTTTGGCCCCTGCAAGGGCTTAAACCAGAGCTGCAGCAGCTCCAGCCTCACTTCTGGTATTGGCCGAACTGGGCTTCGTAGAGGGCATCCTCCTGGCCGGCCTTCAGGCGCAGATCGGATTGGGGCAAGGAGACGCAGAGGAGGGCGTAGCCCTGCTGCTGCAGCTCGAGCTTGACGCCCATGGCGTCCGCCTGCAGCACGGTGCCCTCAGTGATCAGGGCCGCACAGGTGGTGCAGACCCCCGAACAGCAGGAACTGGGCAGGGCCACCCCAGCCGCCTCTGCCGCCGCCAGCACGGTCTGGTCGCTGCGACAGGGGAAGGAATGCAGGGAGCCCGCAAGCTCGGCGCAGATCGTGAAGGTCTGGGGATCGGTCACTGGAAGCGCCGGGTGGGGAGCAGCGATGCCCCATCTTCCCAGCTCACCAACCTCAGAGCTGCTGCCACTGGCTGGGGTGGGGGGCCAAATACTCCGGCGGGGTGTGTCCCTCGGGCAGGGGCGGCGCCGTGAGCAGGAAATCCATGCTGATCGAGGCGCGCAGGTCGTCGGGATCGTCGTTTGGCAGCACGGCGTGATCGAGGCTGCTGGGGAACAGCAGGAGCAGGCCGGCCCGGGGGGCCACGTCCACCCATGGCTGCAGCCAGTCCTGGCAGCCAGGCAGCGGATCCGCCTGTAGGGGAGCCCTGTGCCCCACGGCCATCCCCGGCACCAATTCATTGACCTGGCGCTGGGGCCAGAAGCGGAGCACACCACTGCGGCCGGAGCCGTCGCCACTGAGGTAGACCACGGCACTGAGATGGGCGTTGGGATGGTGGTGGCGGCCAACCACCTGGCCCTCCTCACTGAGCACGGGCCAGCAGCGCTGCAAATGCAGGGCCAGCTGGGACGGCTGCAAACCGAGCTGCTGCAGATAGATCTCAGCCTGCTGGACCACCGTGGCGACCAGCCCAGCAAAAAGGGGATGGCGATGCAGCTGCCACACCCCGTTGAGATCGCCGGTCCAGGCGCAGCCGGGATCGGGATTGCTGGCGGCGGCGCCCCGCAGGGCCAGCAGGGCCTGCAGCTGAGCAGCCAGCTCAAGCGGGTCTGGGCGCAGCTGAACCTGGCCGAGGGCCACCGGAAACAGGGGCTGGATCACCAGCGGTCCAGGGGCGGGCAAAGGCAGGGGCATGGGATCGAAGATGGCGTTATCAAGGGCGCATGGGCGGCGATTAATACGCCCATCGCCGTCAGAGTTATGCCAAGCCGCTGAGACTCAGCCGCCACCATGGCCGCAGGGCTGCAGCGCTCTTCCGCAAACCATTGATCTAGCTAGGGAGAGCGACGCTCCAACAGCATGGACACCGCATTGATGTCGAGCATGAAGCTACGAGACCAAGAGGCCTGTCGCCCTAAGCGACGCCGCCCTCCCAGCTACTAACTGAAGCTCAACCCATGGAGGCTGAACCACCCACCACTTCCAGGATCTCCTGGGTGATGGCGGCCTGACGGGCCTTGTTGTAGTCGAGGGTGAGGCTCTTGGCGAGCGCCTTGGCGTTGTCGCTGGCGTTGTTCATGGCCGTCATCCGGTTGGCCAACTCCGAGGCTGCAGCCTCCTGGAGGGAGCGTAGCAGCTGGTTTTCCAGATAGAGGGGCAGCAGGGCATTGAGCAGCTGGTCCGGACTCTGGTCAAAGACAATGTCCGAAGGCAGACGGGGCTGCTCGTTGGCAGTGCTGCCCAGCTCCACCCCAAGCTGACCCTCCCGGGTGGTGAGACGGAAAATCTCATCTTCGGGGATGGCAATGCCTTGTGGGTCTAGAGGCAGGAGGGTCTGAATAACCGGCTTGGAGCTCACCAGGTTGACAAACTTGGTGAAAATGATTTCCACCCGGTCGGTAGAGCCTGAGAGGAACTCAGCCAGCACCTCATTGGCGATGCCCATGGCCTCGCTGGCCTTAGGTACCTGCTCCAGGCCGGTGAAGGTGGCCCGGATCGTGTAGAGGCTGGCCCGGTTCTGGAAATAGGTGATCGCCTTGCGGCCGATCAGCACCAGATCCACCTTGTAGCCCTGGCTGGAGAGTTCGGCGTAGCGCTGCTCGGTGCGCTTGATGATGTTGGCGTTGTAGCCACCGCACAGACCGCGATCGCCGGTTACCGACAGCAGGGTGATGGTGGTTACATCCCGTTGCTCCAGGAGGGGGGCTTCGGCGTCTTCAAAGCGCATGCGCGATTGGAGGTTTTCCAGCACGCGGGCCAGGCGGTCGGCAAAGGGCCGGCTGCGCAGCACCTGCTCCTGGGCGCGCCGCACCTTGGCGGCCGCCACCAGACGCATGGCCTCGGTGATCTTGCGGGTGTTCTTGACCGAACCGATCCGGTCGCGGATGTCTTTGAGGTTTGCCATTGGATGATGCCCCTGCTCAAACGGAGGCGAGCATGGTCGACTTCACCTCATTGATGGCTTCCTTAAGCATGGCTTCAGCCTCTTCGCTGAGCTGCTTCTCGGTTTGCACCTTGGAGATGAAATCGGCCTTGTTGCTCTTGAGATACTCCCGCAGTTCACGGCAAAACTGCACCACCAATTCCACGGGAACCTCATCGATCAGGCCCTTGACGCCGGCATACACAACAGCCACCTGCTCAGCGAGGATCAGGGGGCTGAACTGGGGCTGCTTGAGGATCTCGCGCAGCCGCTTGCCGCGACCAAGTTGGGCCTGGGTGGCGGCGTCGAGGTCGGAGGCAAACTGGGAGAAGGCGGCCAATTCGTCAAACTGGGCCAGCTCCAACTTGAGGGTGCCGGCAATCTTCTTGATGGCCTTGGTTTGGGCAGCACCACCCACCCGGCTCACCGAGATCCCCACGTTGATGGCCGGTCGCAGGCCGGAGTTGAACAGGTCGGAGCTGAGAAATACCTGGCCATCGGTGATCGAGATCACGTTGGTGGGGATGTAGGCCGACACGTCGCCAGCCTGGGTTTCGATGATCGGCAGGGCGGTCATCGAGCCCTTGCCCATGGCATCGCTCAACTTGGCAGCCCGCTCCAGCAAACGGCTGTGGCAGTAGAACACATCGCCGGGATAGGCCTCCCGACCGGGAGGGCGCCGCAGCAGCAGGGACATCTGGCGGTAAGCCTGAGCTTGCTTGGTGAGGTCGTCGTAGATCACCAGGGTGGCCTTGCCCCTGTACATGAACGACTCGGCCAGGGCCGCGCCTGTGTAAGGAGCGAGGTATTGGAGAGCGGCGGCCTCTGAGGCACTGGCCGCCACCACGATGGTGTAGTCGAGGGCACCCTTCTCGCGCAGCACCTCCACCACGTTGGCCACCGAGGCAGCTTTCTGACCCACTGCCACATAGACGCAGACGACGTCTTCACCCTTCTGGTTGATGATCGTGTCGATCGCGATGGCGGTCTTGCCGGTCTGGCGGTCGCCGATGATCAGCTCGCGCTGGCCCCGACCGATGGGAATCATCGAGTCGATGGCGGTGATGCCCGTCTGCATGGGCTCGTGCACCGATTTGCGCTGGATGATGCCAGGCGCCATCGATTCGATCAGGCGGGTTTCGGTGGTAGCGATGTCACCCTTGCCGTCGATGGGCTGGCCCAAAGAATTGACCACCCGACCCAGCATGGCGTCACCCACGGGCACGGCAGCGATCTTGCCGGTGGCCTTAACCGTGCTGCCCTCCTGAATGCCGCGCCCCTCGCCCATCAGCACCACGCCGACGTTGTCGTCTTCCAGGTTGAGGGCGATGCCTTCGGTGCCATCCTCAAACTGAACTAGCTCGCCGGCCATCACCTGCTGCAGGCCGTAGACCCGGGCGATGCCATCGCCGATCTGCAACACCGTTCCGACGTTGCTGACCGATACCGATCTGTCGTAGTCCTCAATCTGCTGCTTGAGGATGGCGCTGATCTCGTCGGGGCGGATGGAAACCATGGGAGGAAGTCCCCACAAGGGGAGCTGATGGAAGGGAGGGCGGTGAAGTGGAGGGGGGGTAGCTAGCCCACCTGGGCAAGCGCCAGACCAAGGCGACGCACCTGACCAGAAAGGCTGGCATCGATCACCTGGGAGCCCATGCTGACGATGAAGCCCCCGATCAGGCTGGGATCGACAACGAGGTCGAACTCGACGGCCTTTGAACCGGCGATCGCCTGCACTTTTTTATTGAGCTCGGCCTGCTGCTCAGCGGTGAGGGCCGCCGCCGAGGTGACCTTGGCCAGGGTGATGTGGCGCAGCTCGCGATAGAGCTCCAGGAAGCGAATCATGACCGCATCCAGCATGGGTAGGCGTTGGCGGTCGGCCAGGAGCTTGAGCAGGTTCTGAACGCTGGGGGTGACCTGGTCGTTAAAAATTTTGCCCAGGGCAGCCTTCTTGGCGTCGGGCTCCAGCAGGGGCGAGGCCAGGGCCGCCTGGAGTTCGGGACTGGAATTGAGCACCTCTAGTACTGCCTTGGCCTGCTCGGCCACGGTGTCCGTTTCCTTGCGGGCCTCTGCCACCTGAATCAATGCCTCGGCGTAGGGGGTGGCAATGGAATTGAGGAGAGGCATCAGGCTTTCCCTAGGGTCTTGATGGACTGGTCGATCAGGCGCACCTGGGCATCACCATCGAGTTTGCCCGGCAGGGAGGCCAGGGCCCTAGCGATGGCGCGGTTGGCCGCTTCCCGACGCAACTGGTCTGTGACTCGGGCGGCCTCGGCACCTAGGTCGGCCATGGCGCCCTGCTTGAGACGTGCCATCTCCTGGATAGTGCGGTTTTCGCTTTCCAGCCGCAGGGCCTGGGCGCGGGCCTGGCCGTCGGCGCGGATCTGCTCTGCCTTCTGCTGGGCTGCGGCTAGCCCCTGCTGGGCCTCGGCCAAAGCAGTGGTGGAAGACGCGAGGCGCTGCTCAGCATCCTGGAGATCGCTCAGGATTGCATTGCGACGGCGCTCGAGAATGCCGCCGAGGAAACCTGGCAGAAACTTCCAGAGCCCGAAGATGACGATGGCCAGGTTGATGATATTGGTCTCAAATAGATTGAGATTGAGACCAAAGCCGCCGTGGCTGGCGAGCAGGGTGGGAATCAAGGGGGTCATGGGGTGGCCAGCAAGCGGGACACGATCAGGTCACCGAGCTTGTCAGCATCAATGTTGAGCTGGGTCATCGCCTGATCACGTTGGGCATCGATCTCGCGGCGGGCCTGCTCCCGGGATGCATTGGCCTCGGCAGTCGCCAGGGCAAGGGCCTCGCGATAGAGGCGATCCATCTCCTGCTCAGCCTCAAGAATCAGCTTCTGGGACTGCTGTCGAGCGTCCTTGAGCTGCTCCCTGAGATCGGCTTCCAGGCGCTCAACCTGGGCAAGCTTCTGCTTGGCCTCGGCACGGCTGGTGGAGATGAAGCTTTCGCGATCCTCCACAGCCCGGCCAACGGGACGGAAGAACAGCGAATTCAGAATGAAGGTGAGGAGCACCACCTGCACCGCCATCAGCGGCAGGGTGGCATCGAGGTCAAATAGACCTCCCTCAGGGACACCTGCTTCGGCGAGCAGAAGCCAGCTGGTCATTGGGGCGAGGGCGCTGGAACGATCGGGCGAGTGGGGACTGGCGTGAGGCGGGAAACAAGGGGCTCAAGCCCCCGACTTCCACGCCTCACGGAACAATCAACCTGCGAAGGGGTTGGCGAACAGCAGCACCAGGGCGACCACGAGGCCGTAGATGGTGAGCGCTTCCATGAAGGCCAGGGACAGCAGCAGGGTGCCGCGGATCTTGCCTTCGGCTTCGGGCTGACGTGCAATGCCTTCAACGGCGCCGCCAGCTGCGGTGCCCTGACCGATGCCGGGGCCGATGGCACCGAGGCCGACAGCCAGGCCAGCAGCCAGAACAGACGCAGCGGAGGTGATGGAATCCATGGTGGAGTGGGGGATGGGAGTCGCGGTTGTGGCGCGTAGTGGAGCTGGGTTCAAACCCGGCGCTTGGGACATCCCTTTTGAGGATGGGCCCGGGGTGCGGCCGGACCTGCGCGAGGCAGATTTAGCAGAGCGCCTAGTGGTGCTCCTCGTGCACCGCCTCACCGATGTAGTAGGCGGCAAGGGTGGCGAAGATCAAAGCCTGGATGGCGCTTGTGAACAGGCCCAGGAACATGGCCGGCAAGGGCACAATCAGGGGCACCAAAAACGCCAGCACTGCGACCACCAGTTCGTCCGCCAGAATGTTGCCAAACAGACGGAAGGAGAGGGACAGGGGCTTGGTGAAATCTTCGACGATCTTGAACGGGAGCATGATCGGCGTCGGCTCCACGTAGTACTCGAAATAACGCAAGCCCTTGCGGCTCAAGCCCGCATAGAAATAGGCCAGCGACACCAACAGGGCCAGGGCGATGGTGGTGTTGATGTCAGCGGTGGGAGCGCCGAGCTCACCACTGGGCAGATGGATCAGCTTCCAGGGAACCAGGGCTCCGCCCCAGTTGCTCACGAAAATGAACAGAAACAGGGTGCCGATGAAGGGCATCCAGTCGCGATAGGCCTTCTCGCCGATCTGCTCCCTGGAGAGGTCGCGGATGTAGTCCCACACGAACTCGAGCAGGTTTTGGGTGCCGCGGGGATCCCGTTCCAGCTTGCGGGTACCCACCACCACCAGGGCCAGGAGAGCTCCGATCACAACCCAGGAGCTCAGGAAGACCTGGCCATGGATCTTGAGGTTGCCAAGCTGCCAATAGAGGTGTTTACCAACCTCCAATTCGGCAAGGGGAAGGGTGAGAGGCATCGGAGCCAGCGAGGGGGGAGTTCGGTATCGCCGAAGCGACGGAACGGTGGGAAAGTTTTAGCTGTCGAAGACAGCCTGGAGAATCAGGGCCGGCTTGTAGAGCAAAAAGCCCAGCAGGGCCGGCAGGATTGAAAGCTGGGGCAACCTGGAGGCCACCAGCACCAGGACCACGGGCACCAGCAGCTGGGTTCTGCTCAAGCGGCGGGAGTTTTCTCCAAGCCGGGTAACGCTGCGGCTGAGCAGCCACAGGTAGAGCAAGCCAGCCACGGATCCCACCAACAGGCTGAAGGCCGTGGCTAGGGATCCGGCGATGGCGGTGACCACCACGACAACTGCAGAAAGCAGCATGGTGGCGACCAACAGCCGGCGCTGGAGCCGAAAATAGCTGTCCATCCCGTTGCTGGAATGTCCATTGCTGGAAGATTCAGTAACTGAATCTGAACCGTTGCTGGAATCGGCCGGAGCACGATCCCCAACGACGGGGACATCCACCTGGCTAGGGAGGGAAATCGACAAGCGCTTAACCCCCCTGTAAGGCGCGCGGAATCTATCACGTGCGGGTCACAACACCGGCAGCAACAGCCGCTGATCAAGCAGCTGGCGGGCCACCGCCAGCCGGGTGGCGGCTGGCCAATCCAGGGGCAACTGGCCGATCGAGAGGTTGGGAGCCTGCTCGAGCGCCCGCATCAGCTCAAAGCTCTCCTGGCTCAGGCTGAGCGGCAGCAGATCCGGGCCCATCAGGCTGGTGGAGGGCCAGCCCCACAGGCAGCGGTTCACCTCCCCCCGGGCAGCTAGCAGGGCGGCATCGGAGCTCCAATCGGCAACGGAGACCGGGCCCTTGCTG